>JAFSDF010000134.1 GCA_017436375.1 Clostridia bacterium
ACATAAAATAATGTTAATATACTCGGGTATCAAATAACAGAACGGAGAATAGTAATGGCATATTTCTACAAAAAAGACGGGGAAATCTTCATTCCCGAAAAAATCAATCCCGACCTTGTAAGACTCGCTCACGGTATAATCAAAACCTGTAAGCTTTCCTTTAAGTTCAAAATGAAATCCACCTCTCTCCAGAATGCTCTTAAAGCAGGTAAGCAGGAGCAGATGTGTAATCTCATTCAGATGTGTCTGGAAAAGAATAAAAAGCTTTACGATCAGGATATGTCTCTTACAGGCGTTACCGTAGAGGAGGTCGATGAGGCCTTCTTCGCAGATAAGGACACGGATTTCCTTAAAAATCAGATGCAGGTGCTTATGGACTTTGCCGCCATTAACACAGTAATCGAGTCAAAGATGATGAGCCTTCTCAGTGCAAGCTGTGAAAAGGTGCTCGGCACACCCATCAATAAAATCAAATTCTTCACCAATCAGGATGTAATTCTTGAAATCGATGATGAGGATGAGGAAACCGAAGAATAAAGAAGACCGGAGAGAAAGCTATGCATTCGTCCGAAAGAAAGGTTCAGTACATTAAAGCTACAAAAAACTCATTGACACTTTATGAGGATGTGAAATATTATCTTCTTATGCAGGTGCCTGAGGGACGGCTGGTGCGTGATAAAGAAATACAAAAGTTTCTTTGCAGTAAATTCGGTGCGGATGATATAAGCTTTGAACAGCCTATGCACCGATTTGTTATCAAGGGATATCTTTGCCGTATTCTTGATAATGTCCCTTTGCACAGAGAGGTGTCTGCAGGCGGGTATCTGCTGAAGGACCATTATGGGGAGTCTTTGAAAAATGAAGGCTTTGAAACAGAGGTAATCAAAGGCAGATGTACACCCAGAGTGAAAAATTTTAAAAGCTATCTGTTTGATTTAGAGACTGAAACCGATATAGATGTTGAGGCTTTAAAGAAAATTAACGCAGAAGGTCTTTTTGACATTTTGCCTGAAGAGTATAGCTTCTGATGAAAAAAGCACAGAGAATCTGAAATCTCTGTGCTTTGTTATTTATATCAGCAGTAAATACTTCTGAAATCATACATATCCTTTGTGCTGTCTTCATCAGTATGTATGGTAATGAGTGTGCCGGCTAAGGATGCCTTCGGTGTTACATGGTAATAGGTGCCCTCGTAAAAGCTGCACTGTACTGTGGCGGGATGGTTATGTCCCATAGAAAGAAGTCCCACACAGCCGCTTTCGGTGAAGACATCGTCCAAAGGCTGATTTTTTGGGATATTATATTTCTCGGGACGGATGTTAAGGACAGGATAGCCGAATTTGTACATCTGACCTTTTCTTGCGGCACGGAAAAAGTTCGGTGTGTTTTCGTGAAGGAAGACACTCATATAAATATCTTGGTTTTCGCTCTGCTTTTCCGCTATTTCTTCCTTGCACCAGCTTACCTGGTCCTCATGAACATAGCCGTAAATATGGTCGGGATCATCGTTGTCGTAGTCCATAGTGTCGAGGAATAGCAGTGAGTGAGTTACCGTATCACCGTCGGTGATGTCAATGCTGTACTGACATCCGCCGGATATTTCGGGCTCATCGGAAACGAGGCAGTGCTCATACTGTGACAGATAAGCCACCACATCCTCTGATGTGCCGTAGTTTATGCCGTCATTATTGCCGGGAACATAGGACCAGTATTGATCTGCTTCCTCGAAAATCTCTGCTACTGTGCGAAGAACATAGGCCTTATTGAAATCACCGTCATTACCGTCGTCTATCATATCTCCCGAAATTACCACTAAGTCGGGGTCATATTTTTCAGTAAGCCTTTCCATTTTGTTCAGTGTGAGCATATCGGATAAGGTAATGCCTGTGGTGAAGTGGGTATCACTGAACTGCAGTACGGTGAAGTCCCCGTTTTCATCGGCAGGAAGCTCGGGCAGCTCCTTCTGCACATTTACCGTCTGCGCAAAGCCTGAAATGTCACCCTTGTTTTTCATTTCCTCGGCGAGAGCGCCGCCTGACTGGAGAGAAACTATCATAGTGATAAATGCTATGAGCGTGGCTAAAAAGTTTGTCATTGTAAACGCATCCTTTCTTTAACAGATTTCGTGAGACAATATTATTCTATCAAACAATTATTATGCTTTCAATAGAAAATTGTTTTTTCTTCGTCAATATACCCAAAAACATTTCTGATTTTTCTATAACCTCAAAAATGAAAACTGTGATATAATTGATAGGTAAGAAAAAACAGGAGGTAAGAAAAATGAATACTTACACCAAAAAAGAAAGGAATATGTACCTGATCGGTCTGGCAGGACAGAATATTATTTATAATATTATCGCTACAGGTATGACCTTTTATTTCCAGAGCGTTATCTTTATTCCTGCTATGGCTATCAGCGTTATTACGGGTATTGCCAGAGTATGGGATGCCATCAATGACCCGATGATGGGTACCATAGTAGACAGAACGAGAAGCAAATACGGTAAATGCCGTCCCTATCTTTTCTTCGTTCCCGGTATAGTCTGTGTTACGACTATCCTCACATTCGTTAACGGACAGTATTCTTCAGCCAATCCCGCTTCCACCAATGCACTTATTATCGGATGGGCAGGTATTTCCTATGTTATGTGGGGTATGACCTACACGGCAGGTGACATTCCCATCTGGGGTATCACGGCACTTATGACCGAAAACGATAAGGACAGAGCGAAACTTTTAGGTCTGGCCAGACTTGTGGCCGGTATCGGCGGCGGTGTGGTGCTTCTGGCTCTTATTCCTGTTTCACAGGGTGTCGGTGCCGCCTTTGCCGAGAGTATGGGACAGAGCAAAGGTCTGCAGATGGGCTTTATCGTAGTCTGCGGAGCACTGACTATTATCGGCTCACTTCTTTTCCAGTGTGCCGCTTTTGCCAAGGAAAGAGTTTCACAGCCCTCCGATGACCATAAGGGATTTGTAGATAATGTAAAGATTATGTGGAACTGTAAGCCCTTCCGCCGTATCCTCATTTCCGGTGTTATCAAAGCTCCCACACAGATTCTTTCTCTTGTGGCTATGACACTTCTTTCGTATTACTTCGGTGATAACGGCGGCAGCGGTCAGAGTTATATGCTTTATATGGCTGTACTCGGCGGTGCTATGTTCGGCGGTATGTTCGGTGCTATGGCTCTCGTACCGAAGCTTTGCGAAAAGTTTGAAAAGAAGACAGTTTATAACGGCACAAGCATTATCGGTGCCATTCCCTTCGGACTTATCTTTATAGCATATCTTATCGACGGCACAGGCCTTTATAAGACAGGCTGGCTTCCCGTTATGTTTGTGCTTTTCCTCGTAGCAGGTGCAGGCACAGGTGCATCGGGCGTTATCCAGTCAATTATGATTGCCGACTGTGTTGACTATGACGAATACCGCACAGGCTACCGTCCCGACGGTGTATTCTTCTCCGGTCAGTCCTTCATTACCAAGCTCGGTGCAGGTCTTTCATCCTTCATTCAGGGCATCGTTTTCGCCGCCGTAGGCTTCAGCGGTGATGCTGTCAAGGCCTGTAATGAGGCTCTCGCCGCCTCTCCGGCTACGGACTTTATGTTTGCTACTGCTCCTGAGTTTGAATCCTACCGCTTCGGTATGTTCTTCCTCATCACTATCCCTGCCTTCGTCAGCAGTCTTATCTCCGTTATTCCTATGAGTAAGTACGAAATCAATAATGAGGAATATACAAAGATTCTGGCAGAGCTTAATGCAAAGAGAAACGCAGAATAAGCCGACAGGTAATCCGTTTTTCTGTCATCTTGAGCGTAGCGAAAGATCTTTCACAGCCGTTAAGGATGACGCTTCCAAGAAAGTGCATATAAATACGCAAAAATTAAATGCTCTTACATCAGATGGTGTAAGGGCATTTTTTATCGTCTTTTTTTGATTTTTCCCGTCTCCCTTTTTTTATCGGGGACTGTGTCCAAAATAAAATCGGCAGAGACATTATACAGAAGGCAAAGGCTTTTCAGATGTCTTACGGGCATTTCGTTTGCCCCTCTTTCATACCGTGCGTACATAGTCTGTGATGTGCCGAGATAGTCGGCCACATACTGCTGTGTAAGGTCGTTATCCTCTCTCAAGGCTCGCAGTTTTTCTATCGCTGTCATTGTAAGAGCCTCCCTGAAATTTAGTATAAAGAGATTTTACAACAGTAAACTTATATACTAAAGGTTTTAATAAATAAATTTACTATATACTATTGACTTTAGTAAATAAATGTATTAAACTGAATTTGGGTAAATTCTACCTTAAATTTGCTTTTTGGCAGAAACGGAGATATGTATTATGAGAAAAATGAAAAAATCCCTATGGATTGCAGTGACGGTAATAGCTCTTGCACTGCTGTCCGTCACCTTTGCATTTGCGGCAGAGGGCGACTGTGTACATCCTAACGGATATAGCGAATGGGTAAACGGCTGTAATGTATTTATCTGTGATGATTGCGGTCTTAATGAATGTGACCATAACAATCGTGAAGAACTGGTCAATAAAGATGGAAAGTATTTAGTTTGCAATAACTGCGGAGAAATAATTGAGACCTATTGTGAGCACGGAGAGTATGAGGTTTTCGTAGACGAAGATTGGTATAGCCAACAACATAATGTATACTGTAGTTATGAATATTGTTCATGCTATAATTATGTAAAGGTAGAAGAGCACGATTTTGAATTTAAAAAGGGTAGTTATGACTATAATAGTGAATTTGTTTGTAAAAACTGTGATTCAAGCTGGTATGTAAATAATTTTGCGTATTTTAAAACTACTTGTATTAAGGATAAAAACGGAAATTGCAGCGGCGAATGGTATTCTTATAATTATACTACAGGTGAGTTAAACGGTAGCGGTAATTATACTTATTCCTTTGAAACAGGTGCTTTAGTGATAAACGGCAATGGTTATATTGATTTATATGTAATTTTAGCACATATCGGTGAGACCCAGCATTATGAATGCGATAAGTGTTATCGGGTATGGTATGAATATAATCATAACGGAGCATATGAGAAGGTGACTTCTACTGCTTATCACAAAGAATTGGAACTTGCTGATACTCTCAGAAAAATCGTTTTAGGAAACGGAATAACAGGGTTTAATGGCGAGTTAGTTGAACATCGCAGAAGTGTTTCAAATGTTACAGAGCTTGCACTTCCTGAATCTTTTAAAGAATTCGGTTCCGGTGAGTATGTTTTTAAAAATGCAGAAGTGAATCTTCCTGATGATGTAGAGGTTCTAGATTACCTTAACAATAAGAACTTATTCGTTTTTAAGAAGGGTAACATAAGCGAAAATAATTTATATTATACACTCGATGAGTACGGTAATATTTATTCCAAGGATATGAAAATCCTTTATAAATATCAGTCAGAAGAAAAAGAATTTATTGTTCCGTCAACAGTAACTGAAATAGCACCCTTGGCTTTTGCTTTTAATAATAATGTTGAGAAGGTAAAAGTTCCTTCATCGGTTAAAAAAATTGATGATATGGGCTTTGCCTTATGTGAAAACTTAAAGAGCGTGTCCCTGTCATACGGCCTTGAAACTATTGGTATGGACGCCTTCGGAGCTTGCTTTGCTCTTGAAAAAATTGATATACCTAATTCAGTAACTGAGATATCAAGCGGTGCTTTCGTCGGTTGTGTTTCCCTTAAAGAGGTTGAGCTGTCTGAAAAATTGACAAGGATTCCCGACTCTGCATTTGGTTCTTGTATTTCACTTGAAAATATTGTGATTCCTTCAGCTGTAACTGAAATTGAAAGCTATGCCTTCAGTGGTTGTATGAGTATTAAAAATCTTGAACTTCCTTCCGGGATTACGACTATAGGGCAAGGCGCTTTTTCTGACTGCATTTACCTTGAAACTTTAAATATTCCCTCAAATAATCTTGAACTTGACGGTACTGAGTTCGGCCTGATTAGTGAGCAGTGGATAAATGTGGATATTGAAAAATTTATTGATCTTATGGTACCGCTTTATGAGACAGAATTCAGATCTAACTTTGAAATTGTAGATGAATGTGAATTTAATAAGCAGTATTTTGAAGCGTATAATTTGCTTCCTGATAAGTATGGCGCTGAAGAAATAATCACAGAGGAGGGATATTACAGAATTGTTCCTAATACTTACACTTCTGAGCTTCTCACCATCTACTGCCACGAAGGCTCCACAGCTGAAGCCTACGCTATCGAAAACGGAATTAAGTATGTAGCAGAGGTCTGCGAGCACAGCTTCGGCGAATGGGTAGCCGATGCCGAAAAGGGCATTAAATATAAGACCTGCAGTAAATGCGGTAAAACCTACGAGGAAGAGCTTACGGCTGACGGTGATAACATCGGTATCGAAGGTAATGAGGGTGAAAATAAGTTTACCGTTCAGCGTATCGAAAATCCCGAATCCACCGAATATATCTACATCAGAGGTCTCTTAGAGGGTAACATTATCGCTCTCTATGATATTAACCTTCTCGATGAAAACGGAAACAAGGTTCAGCCCGACGGTATGGTAAAGGTAAGTCTTCCTCTCGGTGAAGATGTGAAATACTTTACGGTATTGAGAATCAACGATGACGGCACTCTTACTGATATGAAGGCTGTCAGAGAAGGAGACAGCGTAGTATTCGAAACTGATCATTTCAGTTACTATGTCATCCTCGGCGGTGAAACCGAAGCCGATACAGGCGATAACATCAAATGTAATTGCTTCTGTCACAAGCATCCTTTGGTTGAATTAATAGTGATGCTTTTCAAAATCCTCACGAAGTTTTTCGGCGGTCCTCTCACCTTCTACTGTGATTGCTGAAAATAAATAAAACCCTATGTTGCCGCCTCCCCTTAAACCAAGGGGAGGCCTTTTTGCTTTCTATAATTTAAGGTGACAGTAATCGAACCTGATAAGCCTTAAATGTCCGATTTACAGCACCTTTGATAATTTTTCTCCTCGCAATACGCGAGTATAACTTCGTCGAAGAAATCCTCAAATGCACTATAACTCGGGCATTTAAGGTTCT
>JAFSDF010000135.1 GCA_017436375.1 Clostridia bacterium
GGATGTGGCTATTCTCCCCTCTGCTCAAAAGCAGATCAAAAAGCTTTGCGATATGGGACTTGACAAGCTTCCCGTCTGTGTGGCAAAGACACAGTACAGCTTTTCCGATGACCCGACCAAGCTCGGCGCACCCGTCGATTTCACCGTAACCGTAAGGAACGTAAAGGTTTCCGCAGGTGCAGGCTTTAT
This sequence comes from Clostridia bacterium, assembly GCA_017436375.1. Classification (GTDB taxonomy): domain Bacteria; phylum Bacillota; class Clostridia; order Oscillospirales; family Acutalibacteraceae; genus UBA6857. The sequence continues at coordinate 190 of JAFSDF010000135.1, forward strand.
CGTGGTCCTCACCGGTGACATCATGACTATGCCCGGTCTGCCCAAAGTTCCCGCCGCAGAAAAAATTGATGTTGACGCAGAAGGCAAGATTACAGGACTGTTTTAATTCGGAAACCTCTCCGTCACGGCATAGCCGTGACACCTCTCCTTTCAGGCTAGGCAAAAATAGGCTCTCCTGAAAGGAGAGCTGTCACGAAGTGACTGAGAGGTTTTTACCCCGAAATTAAACATACATAAACCGCAGAGAGTTAAATCCCTGCGGTTTGTTGTTTTTATAAGTTCTGCATTAAAGCATTTTTGTTTTTTTCAAACTCTTCTTCGCTAATAGCGCCCATATCATAGAGTTCCTTTAATTTTTTTATTTTATCCAACGACGATTCGCTTGGAGCACAATTTATTACACTCACACTGTTGGACTCATTCGATTTATACTCTTCAAAAATTCGTTTCAATTCAGCGTATTTCTCTTCTATCTCATCTTTCTCTTTTTTACTAAAAATAATGCAGTAGGGATTGCCCATTGCATTAGTCTGCTCAACATTACTTAATACCTTTCCGTTTACATCTACAGTCTTCATTGTTGAAGCATTTGAATTTATACCGCTGAGTTCTATCCATCCTATACTATTAGTTACTGTCGGTTTTGAAAAAGTCACTCCCGATATATCCTTAAAATAGACTGTTGTTTCTGACGGAAGTTTAACAGTAAGAGATAAAACACCTGAAATTTTTCTTTTAAGAAAAATTCTATCTTCATACACACATACATCTGTAACAATTGCACCCAAAGCTTTATGTGTAGCCTTAAAACTCAATAATTCTTTACTCATTATTTTTCTCCTTTAATAAATTTGTATTTTTGCACCTATATAAGTGCAAAGATATTATAACTCCAACCTAAAATAAAGTCAAGGCTTTTGTTCTCATTTTAGTGCAAAATGATCTGTGAAGGAGTGAGTGTATTGAACCCAGAATATGAAAAAGAAATAGGCAAAAAAATACGCTTCTACCGTGAAAAAAGAAAAATGACACAGGAATTGCTGTCTACTAAGCTACAACTTGAGGGCTGTGATATAACGAGAAGTGCTTTAGCAAAAATCGAAGTCGGACAAAGACACATTTATATCGACGAGTTTAAGACTCTGGTAAAACTGCTTGATATAGAATATGAAGATATACTATAAAACCGCAGAGAGTAAGATCCCTGCGGTTTTTTTGTTTGCCGCGGTCACGGCACGCCGTGTCCTGCTTTAATTTGTTAAATTCAGCTTGTTCAGAAGCTTCGTAAACTGCTCAGTGAATACCTCTTTACTGTTCAACTTCATTTTATCCGCATAATATTGCTCCTCATCAGCAAGATTTATGTCAACAGTAACATCCTTTGTGTCTGCTGTGACAAGGCTTTTCCAGGTAGCAGGGAAAAGATAGCCTTTTTCGGTTTTCTCTATCTGCATCTGAAAGGGATAAATAATACTGTATATACTCTCTCGCTTTATATTTCCGCTGAGATAGGTTTGACCTGCTTCATCAAACTTTATTTCCTTGCCCTCATCACAAAGAGGCAGTACATATTTTCTGCCCACTGCAGGAAGCATCATAAAATACATTTCGGTTTCAACGGTGACAGTTTCCCCCTCTTTTATATCTCCGCACCATACCTTGTCTGCCCTGATTTCAATAATCAGAGTTTCGGTTTTCTGAGTGAGTCTGCCGCCCTTTTCAAATTTGTCAAATTCATAAATAACAGTGTATTCCTTTTTACCTACAGAGAGAATTTCTCCCTCTATAACTGCCGCACTGTCTTTAAGATAAGTTTCGCTGAAGGGCGCAACGGATAAAATAACATTGCGGTCAAATTTATTCTCTTTCAAAGAGCCCTGAGGCACAAGCTCACTGTATAAAAGCTCCTTTGCTTCTGCTTCGGTCTCGCTCACCGGAGCCGTCGGGATAAAATCTGTGCTGTCCGGTCCGGTCACCGTAAAGGCTACACAGATAATCACAATCAGGCACGCAGCAATCAAAGCAGGTATATGTATATTCATTTTCTTTGTGCTGACAGCCTTGAATTTCGTTTTTTCCAGAAGCACCGCATCAGGCTTTAAGGTATCACGGATAATTTCTATACTTTCTTTATTCACTGAATTCATCTCCCTTCAATATTTCTTTCAGTTTTTCTCTGCCACGCTTCATCTGACTTCTGACGGTGGAGGGATTCGTTTTGGTTATGTCACTGATTTCATTTACGGAAAAGCCCTCATAATAATAAAGGTATATCGGTATACGGTATTTTTCCGGCAGACGGATAACCGCATCATATAATTCAAAATCCCTTTCGGGAAGTCTTTCCTTTAAAAGAGACATGTCATCCGTAAGAATTGTTCTTTTGTATCTTACAGAGCTGTAAATCTTTTTACAGCATTTCAGTGTAACATTTATCAGCCAATTGCGCCTGTGCTCCTCGCTTTCAAAGGTTTTATTTTTCTGATAATATCTGCACCATACCTCCTGAAAAACATCCTCAGCATCCGCCTTTACTCTGACATTGGCATAAGCTATTCGGTAAATCATATCCGAATACTTTTCCATTACTTCTTCAAAACAACCGTCCGTACGCAGCGGTTGAATTTTCATTTTACATTCCCCCTTTCACTATTAGTTCCTTCGAGAAGGATAAAATGTTGCATTTATATTTTATTTTTATCATCATAAAGAGAAAGAGTCAATCTTGACAAACCATTCTTTCCGTGCTACACTATACATAGAACACAGATGTATATAGTAATTCTATGTAAGGAGGTTTGATTATGAACATCAAAAAAGAGCTTACAAAAGGCAGCAGCTCACTTTTAGTTCTCTCTGTTCTCGAAAAGGAGGATATGTACGGCTATCGGATAGTCAAGGAAATCGAGATGCGCTCCGAATCCGTATTCACCCTGAAGGAGGGCACCCTTTACCCCATTCTGCACGCCTTCGAAAAGGACGGCTATGTAAAGTCCTACTGGGAGGAAAGTGAGCAGGGCAGAAAGAGAAAATACTACCACATCACCCGAAAAGGGCTCGATGCACTGAAGGAAAACAGAGAGGAATGGGAAGCATATTCCGTAGCTGTTAAAAAGGTTATTACCGCTAAGGCGGTACTGACTTGAAAAAAGGCGGTGTTAATATGACCGACATCCGTAACTTTATCAACTCATTTATTCCCGAAAATATCCCTAAAAAGAAAAGACAGCAGTTATACGATGAAATGGAATGTCACATTTTCGACAGAGCCGATTTTTACATAGAAATAGACTACGACAAAGAAACTGCCCTTAAGAAAAGTATGGAATGCTTCGGTGAAGAAAATGAAATGAAGGAAAGCATAAAAGGGAATTTCGAGGAGCTTTACCACGAAAGATTTTACTATGCGGTTATCGCAGGAATTATTCCCATAATTTTTAATTTAATCTGTGCATTTACGGGTAACTTTGTTTTTTCCGCTGACCGTATGCCTGACCCTGAAGGCTGGGGCGTTTCTTTGAGCACATTTTTCGTAAGCTTTTCTGTTTTACAGATTATATTCTGCTTTAAAAAGGGTTACCGTAAAAGTCTTGTTGCTACAGGTATTTCAAATCTGCTGATTATCTGCTCTATGCTTCTCGTCTGCTATCCCCAATCAGCCTTTTACGCTGCTCCCATAAACATTTCATACCTTTTAGAAATGTTTACGCCTATGATAATGAAGAATGTAGCCGATGATTTACCGGACTATCTCGCTGTATTGGGTGCTTGGATTTATCTCGGTGTGTCGGTACTAGTGTCCTTTTTCCTCAGCAGAGCCGTCCGAAAGAGAAAGAATAGCGAAAAGGAAGCCTTAAATGGTCTGTCTGTTTTGGCGGTCATACTGTGTGCAGCATCTGTATTAAGCGGAATCATCTACACTCCTGCTGATGAATATTACACAGGTTACCGCACCTGGTTTGACTATAAAAATGATACGGTAACAGAAGAAGCCCTGAGCACATATGATAGCATCCCCCTCGGCTGTACTTATGAGGATGCAAAGCCTTACCTTGAATATCTCGGCTATGTTAACAGTGAGGATTATGCAAAAACACTAAGCCGTCAGGAAGAAAAGATGCTGCGATATAACCTCGGTGAGATGAATTTCTTTTTCGGTGAGGATTATGAGATTTTCTTCAAAGCAGATAAAGAATACTACTACCGTGATGATAATGGGCTCTTCTTCATCCGTTCCGATGAAAAAGGAATAGTCACAGGCAAGGGTATCGGTGTCGGCTCGAAGTACGAAGACAGATACGGCAGTAAGCACCATTACTGCTCAGCTGACTGTGACACAGATAAATGCATCGCTGATTTCGAAAGAATGAAAAAAGGTGACAGTAAAACAGAAGTCCTCCGCAAGCTGGGCGAAGAAAACGGTCATTTCTATACTGTCTTTTCAGAAAGTGAAAATGGTGTACTGAAGGATTATTACAGAATCCATTCACAAACACGCCAAACGGACACTTACCCTTACGATACAGATATTTTTATTCAGCTGTGGTTTACGGACGGACTTTTAGAAAAAGGCACTCTTGAATATGATGATTATCATCACGGCTATGAGGAAGTAAAAAAAAGCATGCCTTAATACTTTTTTATTATTCACTTTAATTAGATTTAAAGTAATACCCTTATACTCTAATTGTGCGATGGGAACTGACAAGTGTTTTTTTCCGATTTTTCACTTGTCTCCCTCCTTCCCACCGCACTCCCCTCTCCTTTCAAATATACGTAAAGAAGCCGAGCTTAGCGCTCGGTTTCTTTATTTGTTTCGCTTCAATTTATGACAAACTTTTCCGCTGAGTGGTGGTACACTCTTTTTTACACAAAAAGAAAAGGAGTGTTTTTTTATGGTTTGTCAGAAATGCAACCACATTTTAAAAGGAAGTGAAAGCTTTTGTCCTGACTGCGGGAGCCCCTGCGTTAAAGAAAAGGAAGTATATAAAGAGCCGGAATCACCCTCTGTTATTTTTTCATCGGACAGAGACGTTTCTTCAAATATTTTCGTAGAAGAGGCGCCGCCCAAATACCGCCAGGTACAGCCTGAAAAGAAAAAATCGAGAGCGGGGCTTTATCTTGTTGCCGTGCTGTGTGCGGTTTTGGTCGGTGTTTTCGCTGTGGCGGGAGCGGAAATTCCTGCGGTTTCCACAGCCATTGCTTCTCTTTTTTCCTCATCCGCACCGGAAGAAACCACCTCACCGACTACTGCAGAGGCAGACTACAGCCCCGATTCGGCCGTAGTGTCTCCTCAGGTAAATTACAGAACCTCAGTGGCATACATCACCGGTGACAAAGGACAAGCTCTCAGAAAAGGTCCCGACGGCTCCTACGGTCAAATTGACATTATCCCCGTAGGCACCGATGTACACATCGTAGGCGGAGCGAGCGTGGACGGAAATTGGGTTTATGTTTATGTCCCCGAAAAAGACACCTACGGTTGGATAGACGATGTGTTTCTTTCTTCGGTAATTACGGATGTAAGCATGCAGGAGGAGGAAGCAGAAACCACCCGGAGCAAAGAATAAAAAATTAAAACCA
>JAFSDF010000136.1 GCA_017436375.1 Clostridia bacterium
CGTCGATAATTTTTGAGATAAATATGACTGCAGGACGCTTTTTGCATCTGCTGCAAGTAACCTTTTTCATTTATAAACGCCATAAGACTGTCAGAAATGCAGCCTTTCCTTTCTTAGTATTGCCGATTTATGATTTGTTCCCTTTGGAGAATCTCTCTTTAAACTGTCTGAAGGTTTCGGGCATATAGCTTGAGAAAGCCACAAGCGTCATAACAGCACAGATAACAACGATGGCACCTGTGATGAAATTCGGAAGGGTAAAGAACTGATTGAAGGCACCTACCTCGGGTCCGAAGAGGAGAATAACCACCATGCCTACATAAAAGCAGAGAGTAGCGATTTTGCCGTAGATTTCAGCGGCACCGGGTCTGATGCCGAAAAGGAGCATAACGAGGCCGCCGATAAGCATAATAGCCTCCTTGGCGAGGAAAACTATGAACACATAGCCGAATGCCTTCATAAAGGGATCGGAAGCATTATGGAACTCAATGAGAAGAATAACAGCGATAGTAATCTGCTGAATTTTGTCAGCTACAGGATCAAGAATTTTACCCAGTGCGCTGACCTGATTAAATTTTCTGGCGATCTGACCGTCAAAGGTATCGGTAAGAGCAGAAATTGCAAGAATAATAACCGCAGGTATTTTCATATCGCTTATGAAAAGATAGGCAATAACGGGAGTGATTAATATTCTCGTAAGAGATAAGAAATTCGGAATTGTAACGCAACCTTTAAATAAATCTTTCATTTTATTTTACCTCACTTTATTATTTTAATACCGCGCCACTTAAGGACGACATAAGATTCTGCACGGCAGAAACGATCGTGGAATTGTTTACAGCCTCAATAATCTCTTCATTTCCTATGAAGCTCACCACGGTACCGATAAGCATTGAAACTATTAAAACTGTAAGTAAGCCTCTGAGAACACCTATGAATATTCCCAGGCCCTTATTGAGACTCTTGACCACAGGAAGCTTTTTAATAATAAAATCAAGAAGCTTTACAACTATCTTAAGAGCAATGGTGAAAACAACAGCAAGAAGAACGAAAAGTACAAACTGAATAATCGCCGTGCCCACAGGGGTAATAATATTTTCCATAATATTATCCACCAGATTACCCTGAGCAAGCTCTGAGGATGAAACCTTTTCTAAAATGGCATTTTTATCAATACCGATAAGATTCATTATGCCATTGAAGGAGTCGGGAATGGAATTGATTGCACTTTCCACCTGTGCACCGTAATCTGTAGTGCCTATCGTGCCGAGAGTATTGGTCAGTGTCACTCTTGCAGGCTCTTTGATGAACATTTCAAAACCCTGCGGTGCCAATGAGGATGAAACTATTCTGGCCGCAAGAATGGAAACAAGGGTCCCTATCAAGTCAAACAGGCTTCTGAAAAAGCCCTTCTTATACGAAACAATGACCGTTATAAGGAATACCGCAATAATAATTATATCAACTATGTATGTCATTAAATACCTCCTAAAGAAGATTTTCTGTTATTGTATCACATATAATTAAAATTAACAATAGTATTTCTTAACTGTTTATATCAATTTGCCCCGCAGAATGATAATAAAGCTTACTTTTACAGATCACCAGTCCTTCTCCGGAGACCTCCTTGCTTCCGACAGCTTCAAAGGTACCGTCAGAGGATGACTCATAGATTGCTGAGGATGTAAGAAGGTATACTTTTTTACCTCTGCAGATAACATCGACAATTTCCTCGTCAATAAAACCAACATAAGAAATCTCATTATTTTTATTATAAACGGTAACCTCGTTTGTTCCGAAGGTTCCTACCTTGTTTGTAACTATTGCTGTATTTCCGCTTTTATCAGAGGCGAAAGCGGTAATCTTCGAGGGATATGTAATGCTTTCCTCAGTGATACCGCTGTTTCTCACCGTAAATACTGTTCTCGAATTATTGCAGACCGCTACAGCCTTCCTGCCCATAAGCCTTACATCAATGACTGCACTGTCATTGACGGTCATTTCCTTGACTTCACTGTCAGAATAGGTTTCAAGCAAATAAAGTCTGGAATAAACTGAGCCCTCACGGGAACCGATGGTACCGCATAAAATCTCTCTGCTGTCCTCAGATAAATCCACGCTTACTCCGTATTCATTGGCACAGGCCCAGATATAAAGCACCCTGCCTTTTTTATCTGTAAGAGAAACACGACAGGCTGAGTCATCGCTTTTCGTTACAAGCACCACATCGCCCCTGTTATTAATTGCGGCTGTAATAATGTGCTTTTTGTTCTCCGTTTCTCCTTCAAATATAACACCCTTTTCATTAAAGATGAAATATTCGGCGGATGCCCTGTCATAAACCAGACCGTAGTTATCACTCACTGTCATCTCAGGCTTTGCAAAGGTAAATATACGGTTAAATCTGACATTTCCTCTGTCTGAAACACAGGTAAGGATCTTTTTTCCCAGTACAAAGATTCTGGACGAAAAAGACTCCACTCTTATTATATCGTTATTTGAAAATGTTACGGGAAAGCCCATCTCATCAGCGCTGACTGTAGAAAGAAGCTCACTGTTTTCCGAGGAAAGCTGTCCTTCATCCATTACCCTGTCAGAGGAAAAAACTATGCCTGCGAGAATAATAAGCACAGCAGTAACCACTACAGCACCTGCGAGAACATATTTACTGCCGATACGCCTCTTCTTACCGCTTGTTTTATTCGTCTTAGATTTTACCCTTGTGTTTTTCTTTGGTTTATCCATAGCATGCTCCTGTATCAGTAAAACACCTTATTAAGATAAAGCCCCTCAGACCTTACTGTTATTCCCGCTCTTATCCTGTCCTTTGACAGAATAATGTCGGGTATGGTGTCTTTTTCTATTTTACCGTTATTGATATATAAAAGTGTCCCCACCATAATGCGGACCATATTATAAAGGAAGCCGTCACCCGTTACCGAAAAGGTAACCAGCTGACCTTCTCTCTTAACCGAGAAATCTTTTACAGTTCTTACGGTATCTTTAACGATGCTCCCGGCGGCACAGAAGGCAGAGAAGTCGTGAGTGCCGATGAAATCCTTAGCCTGACTGTCAAGAAGCTTTTCATCCAGATCGTAAGGATAATAAAGGGAATATCTGTTCATAAAAGGGTTTCCCGTTTTACCGTTCCATACCTTATATATATATTCCTTACCCTTACAGTCAAAGCGTGCATGAAAATCAGCACTGACATATTCACAGCCGAAAACCCGGATGTCATCGGGAAGCTGAGAGTTCATACCCAGAATTATTTTTTCCTCGTCTCTTTCTCCGTGGAAACGGAAATTACAGCAGAACTCATTAGCATGTACACCGCTGTCGGTACGGCTGCAGCCGTTTACCGAAACTTTCTGATTAAAGATTTTTTCTGCAGCCTTAGTAACACATTCCTGAACAGTCACTGCATTGTCCTGCATCTGCCAGCCGTGATAATCTGTTCCGTCATAAGAAAGCAGTAGCTTTACATTCTTTTCCATTTTAAATTACCGCACCGAAAATTTTATTTATCATTATTACACCTGCAAGTCCTGCAGCAAACACAAGTAACGCCGCAAAATCCGACGGCTTAAGCTTCATCTGCTTCATTCTCGTTCTGCCCTCACCGCCGGTATAGCATCGGCAGTTCATAGCAAAGGCAAGCTCATAGGCTCTCCTGAAGGCGGAAACAAAAAGAGGAATAAGCACGGGAACGAGAGCCTTGGCTCTGTCCGTAAGACCTCCGTTTTCGAAATCTGCGCCTCTGGCCTTCTGTGCGTTCATAATCCTTTCGATTTCCTCGATAAGAGTAGGAATAAAG
>JAFSDF010000137.1 GCA_017436375.1 Clostridia bacterium
GGATAATGGTTTTTTCTTCCTCGGTAAGTCCTTTTACATAAAGAGTAATGTCTTCTGTACCCTTTTCCGTAATAACCTTGGCGGGAATTTCTTCCTTGCCGTTTTTGATGGCGTCTCTTATTCGGGAACGAAAACATAGTCACCGTGATTGTAATTGAACTCTCTGTCCTTATCGATGGTAAAGGGAAGAATACCCCAGTTGATGCAGTTGCTTCTGTAGCGCTTGGTTGCAAATTCGTAGCAGATATTACCGAAGCCGCCCAGCACCTTCTGACAGGAGGCCGCCTGCTCACGGGCAGAGCCGTCACCGGGACGGCAGGCAAATACGCAGGAGCCGAACTGGGTGTGCTTTGCTGTTTCGTCAGAATTGTCACAAACCTTAGAAAGAACAGCGTTAACCTCCTCGGAGGTACTTTCTCTTCTCTTCTTTTCCTCGGCGGCGACTGCCTTTGCCCTTGCCACATATTCAGGCTCACGGCGAGAAAGTGCAAACTCAGCGAGCTTCAGAGGATTGGAGCGGTAGGAGGAGGTTTCACCCGAGGGAATCAGCTCATCGGTAGTGGTAACATCGTCGTGAATTACACAGGCGAGCTTTAAGAGCAGATTATCCTCGAGAGCGTACATTTCGGGCCAGTCGGTGATATTGGGACCGAGGCGAAGCTCTGCATCCTTTTCAGCCTTGCCGAAGCCCTGATAAACTCTCCTGTCATAAACGCCCTTTTCGAAGCTGTAGGTGCTGTCATATTCGGGAATTTCAATATCTGTGGCAGCGGTGAGAACACCCTTATTAAGAGCAGTCGCCGCAATGGAACGGGCATCAACCAGTGCCACTGAGGCAAGCTGTCCGTCACCGGGCTTACTGCCTTCACGGTTGGGGAAGTTACGGGTGGTGTGTCTGATAGAAAGTCCGTTATTTGCGGGAACATCACCTGCACCGAAGCAGGGACCGCAGAAGCAGGGCTTGAACACAGCCCCGGCCTCGAGGAGCTTGGCCTGTACACCGTTACGGAGAAGGGCAAGGTTTACGGGCACACTCGAGGGATAAACAGAGAGATTAAAGTAGCCGTCGCCCGTGCTTTTGCCGTCTAAAATGGCGGCAGCCTCACAGATATTTTCGAACATACCGCCAGCACAGCCTGCGATAACACCCTGATCAATATATATCTTGCCGTCCTTCACCTTATCGTAAAGTCTGAAATCTACCTTGTCGCCGAACTGTGCCTTAGCGGCCTTTTCCACCTCAAAGAGGATTTCGGGATTTTCCTGAAGCTGATGGATAGTATAGGCATTTGAGGGATGGAAGGGCAGTGCTATCATGCTTTCAATTTTTGAAAGGTCAACTCTGATAGCCATATCGTAATAAGCTACCTTCTCGGGAGAAAGAGCCTTGTAATCCTGCGGTCTGCCGTGAACTGTATAGAAATCCTTTACTGTGTCGTCTGTTTCCCATATAGAAGAAAGACAGGCGGTTTCCGTGGTCATAACATCGATGCCGATTCTGAAATCCATAGAAAGATTCTTAACACCCGGGCCTACAAATTCGAGCACCTTATTTGTGACAAGACCTTCCTTGAACACTGCACCGCAGAGTGCAATAGCCACATCGTGGGGGCCTACTCCCCTTTTGGGCGCATTTTCCAAATATACTAAAACCACCTGAGGAGGATTAACATCCCAGGTATTTGACAGAAGCTGTTTAACCAGCTCGGGGCCGCCCTCGCCTACACCCATAGTACCCATAGCACCGTAACGGGTATGGCTGTCGGAGCCGAGAAGCATTTTACCGCAGCCTGTCATCATTTCACGGGCATACTGATGTATAACCGCCTGATTGGCAGGGACATAGATACCGCCGTATTTTTTCGCTGCAGAGAGGCCGAAAACATGGTCATCCTCGTTTATGGTACCGCCTACTGCACACAGGCTGTTGTGACAGTTCGTGAGAGCGTAGGGAATGGGAAACTCCTTAAGTCCGCTGGCTCTGGCTGTCTGAATGATACCTACATAGGTAATGTCGTGAGAAATGAGAGAGTCAAACCTTATTCTCATTTTTTCATCGTCTTTTTTCGTGTTGTGAGCGTTAAGGATAGAATAGGCTATGGTGCCGTTTCTGTCCTCACGGGGAGAAAGCCCCATCGAGGAAAGCTGTGCCCTCTGCTCCTCGGCTGTACCGTCAACGAGTACTCTGCCGTCAACTAAATGTACACCGTGATTGATAATTTCCATCATATCCATTTGTATATATTCCTTTCCTGTTTAAAACAGTTTGTTTTTCTTTTCCGGACGGATAATATCCGTCCCTACGGTTTACGGTATTATTTTATCCTTTCACCAATATTTTTATCGAGACGCCATTGAGGAGGTAAGCCGTCATCAGCCCAATATTCGTCCATAGCGATGATTTTATCATCTTTAATTTTTATAAAAGAAACAGCGTGAAAAGAAATGCTTCTGTCTTTCGGATAAACCTTGGCAACTGAAATAATAAGGTCGTCCTTTTCTTCTGCCCTTTCGACCTCACCGTCCCATTCACCGGGATATTCGCAGTTTGCGATTATATATTCATCCACAGTGAAACGCTCATTCGTGCAGTGCCAGTTAACATAAGCATCGGGATGAAAAAACTTTCTTATTTCATCCTCATTCTGCTCTAAGACTGCTTTCTGGAATTTATATATGTCCATTTCTGCCTCTTTCTTTTTATGACCTTCAATCTAAAACCACATCTTTATACTTACCCTTTTTATTTTTAGGATACTCTCTTATTCTCACTATATAATCCGGGTTGATTATCTGTAAATTATCCTTTTCTTCGATAAGGATACCGTTTTCACCGATTTCCTTGACCGTGCCTGTAATCTGATTATTAAAGGTGTAAAAGAGGCATCTTTTACCGATAAAATTTTCTGCTAATTTAAGCATCTGCTTTCCCGTACCTTTCCTTTTATTGATTATTCTTTTAATTATCTGCTGCTTTTCCTCCCTGTAAATAATGAACAGTATAAACAGCATCATAAATATTCCTATGTAGCTTTCCATTATTCTATCCTTAATAATATCTTCTGTAAACCCTGTTTATCTCTCTGTAATAATCGTAATCCATTCCGTCAAGAGCTTCCTCGCTCAGCCGTATGCACCAGTTGTTTTCATCGGTACCGGGGGTGTTCATTCTCGCATCGGCACCGAAGCCGCACATATCCTGAACGGCAACTATGGCCGTGTCGGCACTGCTGCGCCAAACAGCCTCGATAACCGCACGGCAGGAGCCGCTGTGATGACCGCCCTCGCCCCAGTTGTTTCCGCCGTAGCAGCAGTAGCGAAGAGCATATTTTCTTTCGTCCTCACTCGCTTCCCAAAGCCAGCCTAAAATAGTATTGTTATCATGGGTGCCTACATAAGCGACAGAGTTTTTAGGATAGTTATGAGGCAGATGTGTGCTGTCACCGTTCGGATCGAAGCCGAACTGAATCACCCTCATTCCCGGGAACCGTGTATCCTCTAAAAGCTTCACCACATCCTCACCGAAGGTGCCCAGATCCTCAGCGATAATATCTGCCTCGGGAATCTGCTTTTTCACCTGGCTGAAAAGCTTCATTCCCGGTCCGTCGATCCATTTGCCTGTTTTAGCCGTTTTGCTGTCGGCTGGAACTGCCCAATAAGAGGCAAAGGCTCTGAAATGGTCTATTCTCACTCTGTCATAAAGCTTAAGTGCAGCAGTAAGCCTTTTTATCCACCAGCAAAAGCCGTCCTTTTCCATCCTTTTCCAGTTATATAGCGGATTGCCCCAGAGCTGTCCCTCCTCGGAGAAATAGTCGGGAGGCACACCGGAAACCTCTGTGGGAGCCAGACTCTTTTCGTTAATTTCAAAAAGGCCTCTTTCACTCCATACATCGGCACTGTCACGGCTGACATAAATTGGCATATCGCCCAAAATACCGATGCCTTTACTGTTGGCATATTCTTTGAGAGTACGCCACTGAGTAAAGAAAACATACTGTGTGAAAAGATAAAAATCTATCTCGTCTCTGAAATTCTCTTTTTCCTTCTGTGCCTTTTCATAGCGGGCATATCTGTCTTCCCATTCCCACCAGGGCTTTTCACCGTGAAAGCCTTTCAGAGCCATATAATAGGCATAGTCCTCTGCCCACACATTCTGCTCAGCGAAAAGCCTCACTACCGCTTTATCCTCTGCGGTGATGCTTCCGTAGGCCTCACGGAGTGTCTTCATTCTCTTTTCATAGGCGAAGGCATAGTCGGCAGTATATACTGTACCGCTGTACTCATTGTCCCTCAGGGTACCTTCACTGATAAAGCCCTTTTCGTAAAGCCACTCGGGATCAATAAGGCTGATGCTTCCCGCAAAGGCACTGCAGGAGCAATAGGGTGAGCCTGTGGGATCCACGGGATTCAGGGGCAGAACCTGCCACAGCCGGAAGCCTCCCCTGTCAAGTCTGTGTATGAAATCAACGGCCGCCTTGCCCATAACACCGATACCGTATTTACCCGGTAAGGAGCTTATGTGCATAAGCACGCCTGCTCGTCTCTGTTTAGTCATTCTTTTCCCTCCGGAAAGCTAAATAATAACTTATTATACATTCATTCTCCGTTTCTTTCAAGATGTTATATAAAGAAAACTTAAGTCAATACTGAAAATATTGACAATAAAGTGCAAAAAAACTATAATTAAAAACCAAGGGAGGTTTGACTATGACAGGTATAATCGATGTAGGCGGAGGAATAAGAGGCGTTTTCTCCAGCGGTATTTATGACGCTTTTTTAGACGAAGGCTTTAATGCGGATTACTGCCTGGGTGTTTCGGCAGGTGCCGCAAACCTCATAACCTATCTTGCAAAGCAGAGAGGCAGAACTCTCACCTTTTACCACGAATACTTTATGCGCAGGGAGCTTTTAGGAGTGGAGGCCTTCCTTAAAAACGGCTCCTTCCTTAATCTCGATTACCTTTATTCCACCCTCAGCAACGAGGGCGGTGAAAACCCTCTGGATTTCGACACGGCTATGTCCTCTCCGGCAGCCTTCAAGCTCGTAATTACGAGAGCAAAAGACGGAAAGCCATGCTATATCGATAAAAATAAGTTTACAAAAAATGACTATGTTTACCTCAAAGCCACCTGCTGTCTGCCTCTGGTATGTAAGCCCATAAGCATCGATGGCGAGGACTACTACGACGGCGGTCTCGCCGATCCCATACCCTACAAAAAAGCCTTCGCAGACGGCTGTGATAAGCTGATAGTAGTACTGACCAAGCCGAGAAAGGACTATCTTCTCCCTATGGAATATCTGCCCCTTATGCGCAGATTCTCTCACCGTTATCCCGAGGTTTTACAGCTCGCCGAAACGCTTCACAAAAGAAACGCCGAGTCACTCAGGGAGCTCGAGGCTCTCGAAAAAGAGGGAAAGGTTATCATCGCCGAGCCTGAGGACTGCTTTGGTATGAAAACTCTCACCAAGGATACGGATGCAGTGCTCAAGATGTATTATCAGGGCTATGAGGAAGGAATCAGGATAATGCAGAATGTAGAATGCGGAATGCAGAATGGCGGGTAAGACTTCAGAAAAACGAAAGTGACAGTCCGCTACTTTAAGTGCTAAACGCTAAACGATAAACGCTAAACGGGCGGGGTAGATTTTCCAAAACAGAAGATGATACACCGCTGAATAAATGCAGAACGCAGAATGGCGGGTAAAATTTCGGAAATTAAAAAGTGATACACCGCTATTCAAATGCTAAGTGCTAAACGATATAACCCCTCCGTCACACTCCGTGTGCCACCTCCCGCTTTCAGGGGAGGCTCTGCGATGTTGCACCTGCGGTGCTATTGTAACGCGAAACGGGCGGGAAAGGCTAAAAAAAAACGAAAGCGATACACTGCCCCTTGAGTATTGTGTAGGGACACAATGCATTGTGTCCGCAGAATAACAAAATACCCACAGAGATTTTTTAGTCTCTGTGGGTTGTGTTTTTATATGGTTAGTTTTTTTTCCTTTATAAATTCGGCTATATCATCGAGGCCGCAGTCAAGTGCCTCGCAGATTTTATCCAAAGTTTTGGTTTCCGTGTTTTCATTAGCTTTAAGCCGGCGGATAGTCTTACTGTCAATGCCGCACTTTTCACGAAGCCAATATGTCGAAACACCTTTTTCTTTCATTATAATCCATAGCTTATCAAAGATTATCATAATAACCTCCGGGATATAATTCCCATAAGTGAAAAGCTGACATTAAAATAGTCTGTATATTTTTGCGTACACGGCATAAAATCATCCGTTTAGCGTTACAATAGCACCGCAGGTGCAACATCGAAGAGCCTCCCCTGAAAGCGGGAGGTGGCACACGGAGTGTGACGGAGGGGTTATATCGTTTAGCACTTAGCGTTTAAATAGCGGTGTATCAATTCTTCATTTCCGAAGCCTTACCCGCCATTCTGCAGTCTGCATTCTGCATTTACATTACGCTTCCTTCTCTGCTGCCTCTCTCTTAGCTCTTACATGAGCATAAATAGGCTCGAGTCTTTCTTTGGTGAGAGGATAACCGAAGCGCATAAGGAGCCATACGCCTGTGTAAACGAAGGCAGGGATAATGGTGCAGATGAACATAATCTTTTTACTTGTTCCGTTTGCTTCGATAAAGCCGATGCCTGCTACATCCTTGTCATATCTTGCCCACTGGAGAAGGTAGAGACCGAGCGTATCTGCGATGGTCTGACCGAACTTACGGGAGAAGGTGTAAACGGCATACACTGCACTTTCGTTTCTGATGCCCGTAGCATATTCCTGATAGTCGATAACATCCATAACAACTGCCCAGCAGGTAAGGCTTACGAAGGTATAGCCCATACCGATGATAAAGAGAGTGGTCATATAAATCCAGGCGGGAAGTCTGCCGTTTACGGGATCGAGCATATTGAGGATTGACTGGTTATTTGCTACGATAGCGATGGCAACGGAAGCGATGGCTGAAACGATGGTAGCCTTGCCGCAGAGCTCCTTTTTGCCGTATTTGGCTGAAAGCTTACCGATAAAGGGAAGAAGGAGAACGGTGGGAAGATAGGTGCAGACCGTTCCGAGCATACTGAGGTTAGTGTTTTCGAAATAGTTCTTATAAAGATATGCGTTGAAGGAGCCAAACTGAAGCTGTCCGCTGATGAGTACGCCGGCAAGAGCAACGGTAACGAAGGGTCTTGATTTAAGAAGACCGAGATAGGTTGCCTTGAAGTCGATTTTCGGATCTGCCTCCGACGGAATTCTTTCCTTGGTGGATTTGTAGCCCCAGAGATAGAAGATAAGAGACAGCACGGCCATAGCCACGCCGAAAATGAACATCTTGTTACCGTCTGCCTGCTGAACCTCTTTGCCGTTTACCTCAATGTTATTATAGATAAACATAGGTGCAACGAAAAGAACTACCGCACCACCGATACCTGAGCCGATGCTGCGGAAGGTGGAAAGAAGGCTTCTGCCTGCAGGGTCGTCGGTGATAACCGAAGCCAGAGAGCCGAAGGGGATGTTCATACCTGTGTACATCATACCGTAGAAAATGTATGTAACATAAGCAAGCAAAAGAAGGATACCTTCACTCAGGCCGAGCTTATGATAAGGTGCAAAGCACAGAAGTGTCGAAAGAGCAAGAGGGAAAGAAACCCATTTGAGATAGGGACGGAACTTTCCGTTTTTGCTGGGTGCTCTCTTTGCGACTATAGCGCCCCAGAGGGGATCGTTTATACAGTCCCAGATACGTGTTACCATAAACATCGTACCTGCTTTACCTGCAGAAATACCGATAACATCAGTGAGGAAAACCTTCAGAAAGCTGGAAATATATGTAAGGTTAAACATATTACCTGCTTCGGCAATAGTATAGCCTGCGGCCTCCTTGATGCCTATTTTATTGGGATGCTCGTTTACGGGCTTTTCTTTTTTTACTTTTTCTTTAGCCATTGTAATTCTCCTTTATACGCTTTATTTCGTCAGCCTTTATGAAAAAAGTCCTTCTTTAACAGTGATTTCACCGGGGATAAAGCCTGCCTTTTCGATGGCCTCGATAATGAGCTTATCGTCCACATCCTTTTTCATCGAAGCTGTGACCATATTCTTTTCATGGTCTGCCTTTACCTTGGAAATACCGTCAATTTCAGAAAGAGCCTTTTCCACAGCCTTGGCACAGTTACCGCAGTGCATACCCGTGACATCGATTATCTTTTTCATATCTGCACTCCTTTTCACAGTGTATTTTTATTCAAATAATAGAATACTCCTTTGCAAGAAAAAATGCAACCTTATTTCAAAAATAAAGTTCATTTTCATTTCTCAGCGGGCGTAATTTTATTAGTAGTAATGATCTCGGCACCGAAAAGCACCATTATATCCTTATAGATAACATTATCCACTGTCCATACAGCGATTTTGATGCCCTGCTCGCGTGCATAGGCGATGGCAGAAGCACATTTATAATAATTTTTATGATTGAAGTTTATGCCGAAATTGTTTTCCCTGCACCAGTCAATATCCTCCTTTGAGGGATTATGTGAGAGATAAAACATTTCTATATTTTTATCAAGGGCACGGTATGCCTCCATATACTCCTTGGTAAATGAGATAATCACAGCCTTTTGTGAAAGGCCCTTTTCATCGAGAAAAGCCTTAAGGTCAGCCAGATACTTTATGTCACATTTTTTTATTTCGATGACAGGAAATATATCGTATTCTTCAGCATAGGACAGAGCCTCTCCGAGAGTGGGAACCCCGGGCTTTTCGGCAAGATACTCAAAATCCTCATTCCCTTTACCGCCGTCAACATACAGACTTCTGATTTCCTCGAGGGTAAAATCCTCCACATTACCTGTGCCGTCGGTCATTCTGTCCACGGTATCGTCGTGAATGACTACCCACTCACCGTCCTTTGTGGTATGAAGGTCAAACTCATAGCCGTCGAAGCCCGCCTCGGCAGCAGCATAAAAAGCCGGGCCTGTATTTTCGGGTTTAATTGAGGAAAAGCCCCTGTGTGCCACAAGCAAGGGCTTTGAGGCAGAGTGAGCGGAAAAGGAAAGTCCGTCACTTACCGTAGATGCTACCCTGCAGGGCACGATAATCAGGATGAGAGAAATTATGATTACTGCAAAGAATATATAAGACTTTTTTGTTCCCGATTTGGCTTTGTTTTTCATATTCGGTCTCCTTTCAGGTCTTTTCAGAAATTATACAATAATCATAAAAGAATATCAATACCGCAGTGCGGTTATTTTTTATATGCTATTTTATACGCTATGGGATAAGCGGAGACAAATTCACTTAAAAGTGTTCTCGTATTTGAGCCCGGATCGTTAATGGTGAAATTTGAAGCCGAAAGAGAGGCCGTGCCTTTGGTATGCCCCGTAACGACCACCCAATGCTGGGAGCC
>JAFSDF010000138.1 GCA_017436375.1 Clostridia bacterium
CTGGTTGCCGGTACGGGCAATAGAAGTGAAGCTTATGTAGGTTACTTTACCAAGTGGGGCGACGGTGCTCACGATTTTAATCCCATTGCAGATCTCACCGTTACAGAGATATATGAATTCTTGCGCTATCTCGATGCTCCGAAGTGCGTTATAGAAAAAGCTCCATCCGCAGCACTCTTTGACGGACAGACCGATGAAACGGAAATGGGCGTAACATATGCCGAGCTTGACAGTTATCTTTCCGGCGGCGATATTCCTGAGGATAAGAAGATAATCGTTGAGCGTATGCACAAGACAAGCGAACATAAAAGGAAAGGAATTTCAGTTTATACATTTAAATAAAACATCAAAGCTCCCCATTTCGGCACCAAACCGATTCAAGGAGCTTTTTTCGTTATACATTAATCCTCACCGCTGACACACCGCCTAATTCAGGCTTTTTCTCCATAAACCCATCAGGTATCTTGCCTTCGTAGCTTTCCATATATGTTGCTGAACCGAGATAAGCAGAGATGTTAGTCCTTGGCATAATAACCCAATCAGAGTCAGGCTCTTTGTTTGCGATATAGTACTCGGCAAGAGTAATCATCAGCCTTTCAGTTTTTGCATTTACACCGTAAGCCTTGATTTTTTGCAGAGTTTCATCGGGTAAAACAACTGCCTCAGTACGAAGCGGACCGAGAACAAGAGCATCTGCAATAGCTGTATCAAAAAGCAGAGGAAAATCAGCTTGTTATGTCAAAGAGAAAGCTTGCATCTCAAATGGATACCCTTGATGTTACAGACAGGCATTACGATAAAAAGTATCAGGATATGCAAAACAGACTTTATGATTTTTATGATGAGATAGAGATCACGGAAGAACAAATAACAGAATTGCAGTCCCGAATAGCAAATATCAAAGAAGAAAAAATATCAGGCGAAAATGTCTATCTTTTTCTGCATTATTATGGTACAATGTACAAGGAGTTTACCGACGCTGAGAAAAAGAAGTTTCTCAACACCTTTATTGAAAGCGTTGAGATATTCAAAGAAGAACAGCCCGACGGTAGACTGTTAAAGTGTATCAATTTCAAATTCCCCGTCTTTTATGACGGGGATGAGAATGTGACACATATCTGTTGGGACAGTGAAACAACAGTCGAATGTATCGTGTCTCTTACACGGAAAAATATATAATATTATAAAAACAGAAAGAAGGTACAGGCTATGAACAGCAGTCAGTGGTATAAGGATAAGGTCTTTTATCAGATATGGCCCCGTTCCTTTAAGGACGGAAACGGAGACGGTATGGGAGACCTTCTCGGTGTATATGAAAAGCTGGATTATATAAAGTCACTTGGCTGTGACGGTATATGGTTTTCACCGCTTTATCCCTCGCCCGGTGTTGACTGCGGCTATGATATTTCCGATTATTTCGACATAGCTGACGAGTTCGGCGGAATGGAGGCCTTTAAAAGGGTCCTCGACGGTGCTCACGAAAGAGGAATGAAGGTTATTATGGATCTGGTCGTAAATCATACCAGTGATCAGCACGAATGGTTTCAGAAAAGCCGACAGAGAATAGAGCCTTACACCGATTATTACATCTGGCGCCCTGCCAAAGCCGACGGAAAGCTTCCGAATAACTGGGACTCTCTGTTTGAGGGTAAGGCCTGGGCCTGGGATGAGGTAAGGCAGGAATATTATCTGCACCTTTTTGCAGTTCAGCAGGCGGACCTTAATATGGACAATCCTCTCGTTCGTGAGGAGGTAAAAAAGGTTCTGCGCTTCTGGCTTGATATGGGTGTTGACGGCTTCCGCGAGGATGTAATCACCTTCATTTCTAAAAAGGAAGGCCTGCCCGATGACTATATTATGCCTGCCGCAAAGGGCTTCGGTTATTTCAATCACGGTCCGCATCTTCACGAATATCTTAAAGAGTTTAAGGACGATGTGTTTTCACACTATGACTGTATGACACTGGCAGAGGCACCGATGATAAGCCCGAAAAAGGCACTGAAATATATCGACGAGACAGCAGATCCCGTTCTTGATATGATGATCCAGTTTTCCACTCAGGAGGCAGACTGCTTGTTTACGGATTTCGTGCATACTCCCTTTTCGCTCCGTAAATTAAAAAGAGCCTTCTCCTCATGGCAGAAGGGGCTTGAGGGCAAGGGCTGGAATATGCTTTATATGGAAAATCACGATCATCCGAGAATAGTTTCCCGCTACGGCAGTGAAAAATTCCACAGCGAAAGTGCGAAAATGCTGGCTGCTTCTTATCTTTTCTTAAAAGGAACCCCCTTTATTTATCAGGGACAGGAAATAGGTATGAGCAACTGGTATCCGAAGGATCCGTCAATGTATGAGGATGTGCAGACTCGCTGGCAGTATGAAAATGTGGGAGTGAAAAAATCTCCCGAAAAAAGGCTTCAGCGTCTGTGGCACGGCTCCCGTGATTCCGCCCGTACACCCGTACAGTGGGACGGCAGCGAAAATGCAGGCTTTACGACGGGTACACCATGGTTTTATGTGAATGAAAACTATAAAGAAATCAATGTGGCCTCACAGGAAAAGGATGAAAGCTCAGTTCTGAATTTTTACCGCAAGGCAATCGGTCTTCGTAAGGAGCTGTCCTGTGTACGCTACGGTAATTATGAGGAATACGGAAAGAATTCCTCAAAGCTTTACATCTACTCCCGTGAGGATGAAAAGCAGAAAATTTTGGTTATCTGCTCCTTCTCGGATAAAAATGAAAGACTGAAGGTGCCTAAAGCTTTTGATCTGGAAAAAGCAGAGCTGATACTCTGTAACTACGACAGTGCAGACAGTCCTGATCTTCGTCCCTATGAGGCAAGAGTATATCTGTGGGGCAAACAGGCAAAAATATAAATTAAAAGGAGATAACAAAAATGAAAATTGCAGTAACTTATGAAAACGGTCAGGTTTTTCAGCATTTCGGCCATACAAGTCAGTTTAAAATCTACGAGGTGGAAAATGACACTGTAAAGTCAGCCACAGTGGTTGACACAAACGGAAGCGGTCACGGTGCTCTTGCAGGCTTCCTTTCTGCTCAGGGTGTGGATGTGCTTATCTGCGGCGGTATCGGCGGCGGTGCACAGACAGCTCTGGCTGAGGCGGGAATCAAGGTTTACGGCGGCGTGCAGGGTGCGGCAGATATGGCGGCTGTAAGCTTTATAGCAGGCTCTCTCCGCTATAATCCCGATGTGAAATGTGACCACCACGACCATGAGCATGGCGAGGGCCACACCTGCGGAGAACACGGCTGCGGAAACCACTGAGGCATTAATGAATACATTTGATAAAATTTATGCTGTAGTAAAGCAGATTCCTGAGGGAAAGGTAGCCTCCTACGGACAGGTAGCTCTTATGGCGGGAAATCCCCGCTGGTCAAGAGTGGTAGGCTACGCTCTCCATTCAAATCCTGCTCCCGGTGAAATACCCTGTCACAGAGTAGTATTTTCTGACGGCAGACTTTCCAAGGGCTTCGCCTTCGGCGGCGAAGGGGTGCAGAGAGCACTTTTAGAGGGCGAGGGTGTTACCTTTGACTGTGAGGGTAAGGTGGAAAGAGAATGCTTTCTTTGAATGCAGAATGCAGAGTGCAGAACGCAGAACGGCGACGGAAAAATTCGGAAATAAGAAATGATACACCGCCGTTTTACAAAGTAAATAATGCACGGCGGGATGATTCATCCCGCCGCAATTTTTATGCTCTGGTTTTTTGTTGACACATTCACACTTTTATAGTATTATTCAAATATAAACAGTTGAGGCGGTGATAAAATGAAATGTCCCTGTTGTGGAAAAGAAATGGTAAAGGGTGTAGTGCAGAGCGTACGAAAGATTTTCTTTACAACAAAGGAGCATAAGAATTGGTTTCTGCCTGATATAGCACTTGAAGATGAGTTTACATTGAGTTCTCATAATTGGATACGGCCAACCTGTATTGCCTATCACTGCGCTGAATGCGAGAAAGTAGTTATCGATTATAGGGAGAAGGCTGAGTAAAGATATTTTCAAACATAAAAAGCACAGGAATTGACCTTTCCTGTGCTTTAGTTTATATTTCTTTTGCGGACATGCACGCCGTGTCCCTACATAAACACCACATAGGATTTGGCGTTTATTGTGGGCACCAAATGGTCGCCCTTACGGGATATAACAGCACCAAAGGTGCCACATCACAGAGCCTCCCCTGAAAGGGGAGGTGGATTTGCCGAGGCAAAGACGGAGGGGTTATCAGACGGGACGTCGAGGGCGCCGTCCCCTACGACAACTTTTATTCTGCGGTGTATCAATGCTTATTTCCCGAAGTCTTACCCGCCCGTTTAGCGTTTATCGTTTTGCGTTTAGCACTTAAATTATCGGTGTATCACTTTCGGCTTTCCCGAAGTCTGACAGACACGCCAATTCCGCATCCCGAATTCCGCATTTATTACATTTTGCTTCCCTTAGCTCCCTTTGCTCCATTACCGAGCTTTACACCCTGGAGAACATTGGAGTCGAAGGAGAAGGTGATGTTTTCCTGCTCTCTTTCTCTTTTAAGTGAAAGGGAGATCATTTTATTGAGAAGCTCTGTGTACTTCACACCGATGGGCTCCCAAAGATAGAAGGAGAGAGAGCCGGGAATGGTATTGATTTCGTTGAGCCATATTTCGCCTGTGGCTGTATCCATCATAAAGTCGATACGGGAAACACCGCTGCAGCCGAGTACCTTGAAGGCATCCACAGCCATTTTACGGATAGTGTCTCTCTGCTCGGCAGTGATTTCGGCAGGGATTTTTCTTTTAAGAGTAGCCATACCCTTACTGCCCGAGGGAGAGGACTTTACTCCGCCCTTGACACCCTTTGCTCCCTTTGAAGCACCGTCACCGATATATTTTTCAGCGAAGGTGAGTATTTTGTCTGAGGATACAGGCTCTTCGCATTCAGAGGCCTCTGCACCGCTGTAGTCACCTAAAACGGAGCAGTTGATTTCCTTGAGATTCTGTACGGCTCTTTCGATAAGCACCTTCGAAGCATAGGCGAAGGCTGTTTCGAGAGAAGCATAAAGCTCATTTCTGTCGTCAGCCTTTGAAATACCGATGGAGGAGCCGAGGTTTACGGGCTTTACGATTACGGGGTAGCCGATTTCCTTTTCGATTTCGCTAACGAGTACATCCACATCGTCATCGTACTGATCTGATGTGTAGCATTTGCAGTCGAGTACGGGTATTCCGTTATCCTTGAGTACGGTTTTCATCACATACTTATCCATACCTACTGCCGAGGAGAGAACATCACAGCCGACGAAGGGAACGCCCATCATCTGTAAAAAGCCCTGCAGGGTGCCGTCCTCTACATTGGTGCCGTGAACGATGGGGAATGCGATGTCGATATAATCATAAAGGGGCTTACCGAACATCTTCTGAGGATATCTGATAAGCTTTGCCTTGCCCTCGTCGTTAACCATAATGACACGCTGACTTTCCTTTAAAAGGGCAGGAATATCTGTATATGAGCTGATGTCACCGATTTTTTCGCCTACATAAAACTCGTTGTTTTTGGTTATGTAGACGGGGATAACATCGTATTTTCCTCTGTCAAGATAGCCGATGGCCTGTATAGCGGAAATAACGGAGATTTCGTGCTCTGTGGTCTTACCGCCGAAAAAAACGCCAACCTTTGTTTTCATTTATATCACCTCAAAAGATTAATAGTTATCGGGAAGGTCATTTTCCAGAAGGACAATCTTCTTTCTGCCTTCACTGCCGATGGAATATACATGGGAAAGTGCCTCTTCGATAGTGTCTGCTACAAAGATTTTACTTTCGTCATAGGCTTCGTCCAAAAGACCTGCCTTAATGGGCACAGCCTGTCTCTGTCCGACAAGCACCACATAATCGCAGACCTTGGCGGCATTTCTGCCGAATTCACGGTTAAGCTCATTCTGTTTGGCACCAAGCTCAACCATACCGGGAGTAACGAGAATTTTGTAGCCGTCAAAAAGGCTGAGAGCCTCTAAGGCCGCCTTTGTACCGCTGGGGTTTGAGTTGTAGGCATCGTCTATAATGGTCATATCGCCTCTGTCAGAAAGCTGCAGACGGTGGGGGACACCCTCTAAACGGCGCACCTGACCTTTGAGCTCCTTGAGAGAAATGCCCATTTTATGGCTGATGGCGATAGCACCGACGATATTCAGAACATTATGTCTGCCGATGAGCTTGGTGGAGAATTGCTCATTTTCGCCCTCGGGAGTTTTTACCGAGAAGGTAGTGCCTCTCTCACTGACGGAAATGTCGTAGCCCACATAGTCAGCCTCACCCTCGATGCTGTAGGAGATAAAGGGACGGTTACTGCCGTGAGCCTTTATGTTTTCATCGTCACCGTTCAGAAAGAGCATTCCGCCCTCGGGGAGTGAATCGGCAAGCTCGAACTTTGTATTTTTGACTGCATCCAAGCTCTTGAAGGACTCGAGATGCTGAGGACCGATAGAGGTGATGACACCGTGGTGGGGATGAACGATGTCGCAGAGCTCTTTGATGTCGCCTACCCATTTGGCACCCATTTCACAGACGAAAATTTCGTGGGTAGCCTTGAGAGAGCCTCGAACGGTTTTTACCACACCCATAGGAGTGTTATAGCTTTCGGGAGTCATAAGAACATTGTATTTCGCTCTTAAAAGGGTGGTGAGATAGTATTTTACGCTTGTTTTGCCGTAGCTGCCCGTGATACCGATAATTTTAAGGTCGGGGCAGGAGGCTAAAATCCTTTTCGCATCCTTGATATAGCCGTTATTTATGGAGAGCTCCATAGGCTTATTGATGAGGTTTGCCGGTAAAACGAGAACAGGAGCGAGAGTGTAGATAAGAGTGATGACAAGCAGGTAAACCGTAATATGCGTACTGTTTACAAAGACCGCACCTGCACCCATTAAAAAAGCAATTATAACTGAAAGAGTGGTGAGCATTCTCTTTACTCTTGGAGTGTAAACGAGGGGCTTTTTAGCCTTTTTCGGCTTTTCGGCTACGCAGGCAAGAGCGAATATCACTGCACAGGCATAGACCTTATACTGACCGGGAATTTCGAGAAAAACAGCGATAAGAGCCAGTATAGAAAGCACAGCGTGGAGATAATACTTACGGGTGTTTTCCTTTATCCATTTGGTGTGGGTGTCGAAGCGATAGGAGTTAAGCTGGAAAAAGTGCATCGAATCGATAAGACACATAACTGTACTGACGATGAAAAGCACCGTACAGAGAATAACGCAAGCTGTAAAAACCATAATCTTTTCCCTCCTGAATTAAATATCGATTTTCATAAAAGAGGCGAGGACTCTGAGATACTGAGGCTGTCTCTCCAGAAATGAGTAGTGACCTGCACCCTCAAAGGTGACAAGACCTGCCTCAGGTATAAGCTTTTCCATAATCTTCGCATCGCTCAGGGGTGTGGCATCGTCAGCCGTACCCCATATAAGCAGAGCAGGACACTTAACATTCGGCATAAGATGGGTAAGGTCCTCGTTTACTACTCTTACTAAGGTCTGCCTCATAACGGGGGAGGCGGCATTATAGTCAGCGGAGCCGTTCTTTTTGCGAAGCTTTTCCAGAGCATCGGGGAAAAGCAGCATCACTATTTTAAGTGAGAAAATCCACCTGGTCATTTTATAAATACGCTGTCTGATTTTCTGCTTTAAGGTTTTATTAGGCTTTACACCTGCGGCATCTACGAGGATAACCTTTTCGATTTCGAAGGGAAGGCTTCTCGAGCAGAGCTTGATTATCACTCTGCCGCCGAAGGAGTGGCCCAGAAGAGTTACCCTTGAGAACTCATAGTCCTGTAAAAATTCGAGAACAAAGTCAGCATAATCGTCTACGCTCCAGGGCTCCGCAGGCTCCTCGCTTTCACCGAAGCCGGGCATATCCATAGTAACCACCTTATAGCCTTTTTGCAAAAGGTCTACACTTGCCTGAAAAAGCTTTATATTTGAGCCCCAGCCGTGGAGAAGAACCACAAGCTCACCCTGACCTTCTTCTATATAGTTTATTTTTAATCCCTTAACGGTCTTAGTCAAAATAATCCGTCCTTTCGAGGATAATACACATAGTCTTAGTTATTATATCACATAATAATGGGATTTTCTATAATTAAGGGAATTTTTTTGATTTTTATAAATTTTTTCCAACTTATATAGTAAACTCTCTTTCTTTGTGTTAAAATATACTATGCAATATAAAGAAAAGAGGTGTTTTAAATGAAAGATGTAATTATTATAGGCGGCGGCCCTGCGGGACTTACTGCGGCAATATACGCAGCCAGGAGCGGCAAAAGCGTTCTCCTTTTTGAGGGTAAAAGCTTTGGCGGACAGATAAGTAAAAGCCATAAGGTAGAGAATTATCCCGGCTTTGAGGAAATAAGCGGCTATGAGCTTTCGATGAAGCTGAAAGGACAGGCTGAGCTTTTCGGTACAGAGATTATTTCACATAAGGTGAAAGCCGTAGCGGAAAAGGAAGGTATTTTCACCGTAACTGCAGATAAGGATTATGAGGCAAGAGCGGTTATTTTCGCTCTCGGCACTGAGCCGAAAAAGTCGGGAATACCCGATGAGGACAAGCTTATAGGCAGAGGACTGTCCTACTGTGCCACCTGTGACGGAAACTTTTTCCGCGGCAGAGAGGTAGCTGTTATAGGAGGCGGTAACACTGCAGTGCAGGATGCTCTGTATCTGAGTGACATCTGTAAAAAGGTTTATCTTGTCCATCGCCGTGATTCCTTCAGAGCAGAGAAAAATCTGGTAGAAAAGGCACAGGAAAAGGAAAACATCGAATTCGTGATGAACAGTGTTCTGCTTTCGGCTGAGGCATCGCCGGTTATTAAGAGCATTACTGTGGAAAATAAAGAGAGCGGAGAAAAAACGGAAATTCCCGTGAACGGACTTTTCCTTGCTATCGGGCAGACACCTCTGACGGCAGAGTTCTCCGACCTTCTTCCTCTTGACTCCTACGGCTATGTACAGGCAGGGGAGGACTGTAAGGTAAGGGACGGCGTTTATGTCTGCGGTGACTGCAGGCAGAAGGATATAAGACAGCTTACCACGGCTACGGCTGACGGTACTGTAGCGGCGACGAAGGCTGTGGAATATCTGGACAGTTAATTAAATAAATGAAAAAACAACCCATTGTAAAAGCTTCAGAGCTGATACAATGGGTTTTACTTTTTGCGGTAGAAATATCTATAACGAGCCTCGCCTGAAAGGAGAGGTCATTAACTTAAGCACACTTCCCCGGAAGTGTCATCTTGAACGAATGTGAAAGATCTTTGCAGAGCAAGCATTAAAAGATTTTTCGCTACGCTCAAAATGACAAATTAACTTTTAAGTTAATGACATTACTTGGAAGGAAAGGTTGCAACCGTCAGGCTGACGGAGAGCTATTAACCTAAATTCTCTATCATTCCCGATGAGATAAAGGCTTTTATGAAGCCCATAATAGTATTTATGATACTTAAAAGTAAATCCAGCATAATTATCCTCCTGATTTATTTGATAAATTTAGAGATGAATTCGTTTGTCTTTTCATCGTAGTCCTTTTTACCGAAACGGTAGCTTTGTGCGTGGTCTGCCTCAGGTATGATCAGTATGTCCTTATACTCAGAGGAGCATGCCTCGTAAAGCTGATAGGCCATATATGTAGGCACAAAGTCATCCTTGCCGCCGTGAACGAAAAGCATAGGTATTTTTGCTTTTCCTACAGCTTCGAGAGCGTTAGTGTCCTTTTTAAAGTCGTAACCGGCTTTTCTGATATTTATGGCGTTTACCAGAGCGAGAGAAAATTCAGGCAGATGTAAATATTTAAGCTTGTCGGCAAATTCATCATAGGCACTGGTGAAGCCGCAGTCGGCTATGGTGAATTTAACATTTCCGGGGAGCAGGTCACTTCCTGTCATAAGCATTACAGTGGCACTTCCCATAGAGATGCCGTGTAGGATAATCTGTATATCGCTTCCGAATTCCTCATTCATAAAGTCGAGCCATTTAAGAGCATCCTTTGACTCATAGGAGGAAAAGCCGATATATCTTCCTTCACTTTCACCTGCCGCCTGATGGTCCACAAAAAACATATTGTAGCCCATTTCTTCCACCCAGTGCTTAGCGTAGTGACACCATTCGCCTTTGCCGTCGCTTCTGTAGCCGTGTGAGCCGAAAACGTATACCTTGCTTTCCTTTTCGGGCTTCATAAGGTAGCCGCGCAGTTTCTGTCCGCGGTCGTTTACCATAGTGTATTTCTCGAAGCCGTAATCCGTAAGCCATTTCATATTGTTTTTATAGACTTTTTCTTTTTCATCGGCATCGTTTCCGTCGCTCTGTGTGATGATTCTGTCGATGGCGGGAGGAATGGTGAAATCACGCTCCATAAGAGCGTGGAAAACTCCGTCGTGAAATTTGTAAAAGCCCAAAGCAGCGGCTGCACCGAGTGCTAAGGCTATGCCAGTTTTCTTCATATTATTATTCCTTTCTTCACCGTTAAAAAAAGGACTGTCTGATGACAGCCCTTTTTTTAACTTGTGTTAATTATGCATAAATGAATTCGTAAGTACCGTCCATTGAACCTGCAAGGTTAAGAGTAAGGGAAATACCTGCCTTACCTGTACCTGTACCTTCGAGAGGAAGCTGCTGCTTGAGGTAGGTGAGTCTGCCCTGGCTGTCAACTGTAGCAGTCATTGTAGCGCCGGGATATTTGAGGTCAGCATTTGAGATGGTGATAGGACCGAGGTCAAGTGAGCCGAGCTCGAGAGGATCCATAATTGACTTATGATGTGTGGGTTCTGAAGTTGTGCTTGTACCGTCAAAGGTTGAAGTTTCAGGTACAAGTGTAATTACCATTGTGTAACCGCCGTCAGCATTGGCTGTAGCAGTAGCTGTAGCTACGCCGGCCTCCTGGAGAGCTGCATCTCTGCCGCCACCGGGAATTATCCACTTAGTAAGCTCTCTTGTGTTATCGTCTACACCGACAGCGTTTTCAAATACAGCCTCTTTGGGCTCTGTCTTTGTGAGGTTTGCGATAACGGGAGTGATGATTTTTTCAGCTATAGCGGGAAGATCCTTGAGCTGAACATCGATGATGTCGTGCTTTTTAAGTGTAACCTTACCTGTATAATGCTTTGCATCGTTAACAGCCTTGTTATAAGCTGCGACGATTTCAGCCTTTGTGGAAGGAATTGATGTGCCTGAGGGAGCGTCTGTAGCAGGTGCATCTGTTGCGGGAGCATCTGTAGCAGGTGCGTCTGTTGCGGGTGTATCTGATGCGGGAGGAGCAACGGTTACAGGAGGCTGTGTTACGGGAGCCTGTGTGGTGGGAACAGTTGTCTGAGGAGCAACTACCTGAGCTGAGCCTGCGTTGCCGCCGTTAACATTAACATTGATGCCGCTTTCAGAACCGATGTTGATGTTGATGCCTTTTGTTGCGCCAAGTCCGAAGCCTGCTAAGAAAACGATAAGGGCTACAAGAACAATAGCAACAACCTTAATTTCTTTTTTCATGGTTATTAAACCCCTTTCAAAAATTTGCGTTTCATACGCTTATTTAAGTAATAATGGCTCGTCTTGGTCAAATCAACACGTAGTCATTTACTCTATAAAATTACATTATTTTTGTAAAAAAGTCAAGTCTTTTTTCACCTTTTTACTTTAAAGATTACAACAAATCTCCGCTTTTGTCTTTTTTGCTGAAAAAAGCAGATGTTTTGTATATATTTTGCACAAAGAAAAATTATCTCTCTTCTCTGAAATAGGGAAGGCCGAGAGCCTGCGGAGGCTGATTTTCCTTGCGGTCGCGGATGCTCGTAAAGATAAGCACGATAACCGTTACTACATAGGGGAGCATTTTAAAAATTTCCTTACTTGCGAAGCTTACACCGGTGATATAGCTGCTGGCGATGTAAAGAGCACCGAAAATAAGTGAGCCGAAAATAGCCAGATGGGGCTTCCATACGGTGAAGATAACCAGTGCAATGGTCAGCCAGCCGATGGCATCGATGCAGTACTCCCAGTTACCGTTGAGATAGTCCATAATGAAGGACAGACCGCCGAGACCTGCGATGGCACATCCTATACAGGTGGAAGCGTAGCGGTAGCGTGAAACATTGATGCCTGCCGCATCGGCTGTGGCGGGATTTTCACCTACGGCACGGAGATTGAGACCGATTCTGGTCTTATTAAGAACGAAGGCGGAAACCAGTGCGATGACTATGGCGAGATAAATAAGTATGCCGTGGGAGAAGAAGATTTCACCGACAGCACCCAGATCATCTGCAAAGGGGAGGGAGGTGGTGAAGTAACGGCTTCCCTTACTGTAAATGGAACCGGTTTCGGCTATCATATAGTCAGAGACACCTACACCGAAGGTGGTCAGAGCCAGACCTGTAACATTCTGGTTGGCACGCAGAGTAACGGTGAGGAAGCTGAAGATAAGTCCCATAAGCGCACCGCCTAAAAGAGTGGCTAAAATGGGGATAAAAACTGCGAGGAAATAGTTAGCGTTGCTTTTTGCGGCAGTGAGATAGAGATATTCGGCGAAGCAGCCGCAGGAGGCACCTACGCACATAACACCGGGAATACCTAAGTTAAGATGTCCTGATTTTTCGGTAATTGTTTCACCTGTGGAGCCGAAAAGGAAGGTCATACCGAGTCTTATTGAGCTTACTAAAAATGCTAACATCAGTCATTCTCCTTTCTGCCCTTTGAAACAAGTATTTTATACTGGAGGAAAAATTCGCATCCGATAATGAAAAAGAGGATGATGCCTGTAACTATGTCGGAAATAGCCACAGGGAGACGGAAATCTGTAGAAACCTGTCCTGCACCCTTTTCGAGGAAGACGATGAGGAAGGAGGTCATTACCATATAAATGGGGTTGAACTTGGCAAGCCAGGAAACCATAATGGCAGTAAAGCCTCTGCCGCCTGCTGTGGTGGTGCTGATGGTGTGATTTGTGCCTCCGACGAGGATAAGACCTGCTATACCGCAGAGGGCGCCTGAAACGATGAGAGTTCTGATAATAACCTTGGGTACATTGATGCCGATATATCTGGCCGTGTTTTCACTTTCACCGACTACTGAAATTTCGTAGCCGTGCTTTGTCTTTTTCAGATAGATGTAAACGAGAACGGTGAGAACTGCCACGGTTATGATATTGAGCAGATAGGGCTGATTTAAAATAACAGGGAGACCGTGCTCGGGCATCGGTGTAAGAATACCGGAGCCGCTTTTTACGAAGTATTTAAGGAAAAAGGCTACCAGCTGAATAGCTACATAGTTCATCATAAGAGTGAAAAGTGTTTCGTTGGTGTTCCATTTTGCCTTGAAAATTGCGGGAAGCACTGCCCAGATGATACCTGCCAGAACGGAGGCTGCTACCATAACGATGAGAAGCACGGGATAGGGAAGGCTGTCGCCTAAAAACATCATAACAGAAACGGTAGCCAGACCGCCAACGAGAACCTGTCCCTCACCGCCGCAGTTCCAGAACTTCATTTTAAAGGCGGGAGTAAGAGCCAGAGCTATACAGAGAAGCACAGCCACATTCTGGAAAAGAGACCATATACGCAGAGATGAACCGAAGGCACCCGAAATCATAGAGGAGTAAACCTCGATGGGATTTTTACCGGTGAGCAGGGTGATTACTACGGCAGAAACCAGAAGTGAGGCGATGATGGCTATGGCACGGACCAGGAAGCTCTTATACCATACTACGGTATCACGCTTGACAATATGAATATTTAATTTATTCATTCTTTTCACCTCCGTGTGAATCCTTAGCCTTGGTCATAAGAAGGCCGATTTCTTCTTTAGTGGTGCTTCTGGCATCGACTATACCCGTAACGGAGCCTGAGCCGATGACGAGAATTCTGTCGCACAGCTCGATAAGTACATCAAGGTCCTCACCGACGAAGATGACGGCTACACCCTTTTCCTTTTGCTTATTGAGAAGATTATATATAGTATAGGAGGCACCGATATCGAGACCTCTTACGGGATAAGCTGCCATAAGCACTGTGGGCGAGGCGGCAATTTCTCTGCCTACGAGGATTTTCTGTATGTTACCGCCGGAAAGGCGTCTGACGGGAGTGTGAGCATCGGGGGTCACAACCTCCAGATCCTTGATTATCTTTTCGGCAAGATCCTTGGGTGCTTTTCTTTCAAGAAAAACTGACTTGCCCTTACGGTAAGAACGGAGCATCATATTATCGATAATGTCCATATTGCCTACGAGACCCATGCCGAGTCTGTCCTCGGGAACGAAGGAGAGACGGACACCTAAATCTCTGATCTGCATAGGAGTTTTGTCGCGGAGATTATCCTGTGTGCCTGTCTTAGGATTATTGTAGACGATTTCGCCCTCGTTTACCTTCTGCAGGCCTGCGATAGCCTCGAGGAGCTCTCTCTGTCCGGAGCCTGCGATACCTGCTATACCGAGTATTTCACCTGAAAAAGCAGTGAAGGATATATTGTTGAGCACCTTTACGCCCTCACGGTCTACACAGTTAAGCCCCTTTACGACGAGTCTTTCAGTACAGTTTTCGGGCTCGCTGCGGTCAATATTAAGGCTTATCTTTTTGCCTACCATCATTTCCGTAAGCTCAGCCTCATTTGTCTTTGCTGTTTCGACAGTGCCTACATATTCGCCCTTACGCAGAACGGCCACCTTGTCAGAAAGGGAGAGAACCTCATGAAGCTTATGGGTAATAATGATAATGGATTTGCCGTGCTCTCTCATTCTGCGCAGAACTGCAAAAAGCTTCTGGGTTTCCTGAGGTGTGAGAACGGCTGTAGGCTCGTCGAGAATAAGAATGTCAGCGCCTCTGTAAAGAACCTTGATAATTTCCACGGTCTGCTTTTCGGAAACAGACATTTCGTGGATTTTTTTCATCGGGTCGATCTCGAAGCCGTATTTATCGCTGATTTCCTTTACCTTTTTTACTGCTTCCTTGATGTTAAAGGAGCCCTTTTCGTTAAGGCCGAGAATAATATTCTCCGTAGCAGAAAAGACATCAACAAGCTTAAAGTGCTGATGGATCATACCTATTTTGTACTTGAAGGCATCCTTCGGAGAGCGGATAACTACCTCCTTGCCGTCGATAAATATTTGCCCCTCATCGGGGAAATAGATGCCGGCTATCATATTCATAAGAGTGGTCTTACCGCTTCCGTTTTCACCGAGAATAGAGAGAATTTCTCCTCGGTTTACTGTAAGATTTACATTGTTGTTGGCTATTTTGCCTGCAAAGGATTTGCAGATGCCCTTCAGCTCGATTGCCGGGGATTTATCCAAATCTCATTCCTCCTTTTTTAGGTTTAAGTTATCAAAGCACAGTCCACTCTCGGGCTGTCCTTTGGTAACTTAAAAACAACAGTAAGCGGGACAGATAAGTGTCCCGCTTATTAAGTTAAAGGTCAGATCAGAACTTTTCGTTGAGAAGAGTGATGCCGTCGATTCTGAGATCGAAATAGGGAGCTGAACGGTATTCTGATTCGTGGAAGAAGCCGTCAGCAACAACCTCTGTGTCAGCCTCGAAAGCAGCGTCTGTGTCAACATCAGCCTTGTAATTTTCTACGGCCTCGCCGCCAACTGTGAAGTTAGCAGTGTCAAATACCTTGATCTTGCCTGCCTTGAGGTCTTCTACAGTAGCCTGAAGCTTTTCAAATGTACCCTCAGCAGCTACATCCTGGTTGATGCCTGTAAGAACTACAGAGCCTTCAGCGATACCGCCGCACCAGTCAGCAGCGATCTTTTCGCCCTTAACAACCTGACCGATGATGTAGTTGTAGTAGGGAGCCCAGTTGATAGCTGAAGAAACGATGAAGGTTTCATAGCAGGAATCATAGGTTGAGCCGTTGTAGGAAACATTGGGAATGCCGGCAGCCTCGCAAGCACCGGGAGCACCCATAGAGTCAGCGTGCTGGCTGATGAGCTTACAGTCCTTAGCGATGAGAGCTTCAGCAGCGTTCTTTTCTTCTGTAGCGTCATACCAGGAGCCTGTGAACTGAACATCCATAGTAACTGTGGGGCATACGCTCTTAGCACCGAGATAGAAGGAGGTGTAGCCGGAGATAACCTCAGCATAGGTGTAAGCACCTACATAACCCATCTTTGCTTCTTCAGCGGTGAATTTGCCTGCTTCGATCATTTCGTTAAGCTTGAGACCTGCAGCAACACCTGCAAGGAAACGGCCCTCGTAGATAGAAGCGAAAGCGTTGTGGTAGTTGTCAAGGCCTTCTGTATGAGCCTTTGTACCTGTAGCGTGGCAGAACTGAACCTCGGGGAATTCCTTGGCAGCCTGAATCATAAAGTCTTCATGACCGAAGGAGTTAGCGAAAACGATTTTACAGCCTTCGCCTACGAGATCCTTGGCAGCTACATAGCATTCGTTACCTTCGGGTACATTTACCTTAACGATAACCTGTTCGTCTGTGAGCTTCAGTGCTTCCTGAATCTTGTCAACTGCATTGAGGAAGTTGAGGTCATAGGTGGAGTTTTCATCGTGGAGACAGATGAAACCGATTTTGAAGTCTGCGGGAACTTCATAGTCAGCCTTGAGCTCAACAGCAGCGATAGGAGATTCACTCATACCGAGCTTTTCGTTGTCTTCGTTGCCGCTGCCGCCGCATGCTGCCAGAGCAAAGAGCATAACTGCTGCAAGAAGAACTGCAAGAATTTTTTTCATGACTTTCGTCCTCCCTTTGGGAAATTTTTATTTTTACCGATTGCTCGGTAAATTACATTTTAATCCTGACTGCGGAAGGTAAGAGAGTCGTCACTCATAGAGTCAACTATGGCGAGCGATTCCACTCTGATTCCCATATCACGGATTCTTTTGCCGCCCTGCTGGAAGCCCTTTTCTACGGCGATGGCACAGCCCTTTACCTGTGCGCCTGCCTGACGGCACAGGTCGATGAGACCGATGAGGGCATTACCCTCAGCCAGAAAATCATCCACTATCAGCACCTTATCCTTTTCACTGAGGAAATCCTTGGAGACGATGACATCATAGGTGGTGCCGTGGGTGAAGGAGGCCACCTGAGTTTTGTAGACGGCATTGGCTATATTCTTTGTTTTTGTCTTTTTTGCGAAAAGCACGGGACAATCAAAAAACTGCGCAATAATACAGGCTACACCGATGCCCGAGGCTTCGATGGTGAGAACCTTGTTTATTTCGCAGTCGCTGTATAAGCGTTTGATTTCCTTGCCCATTTCGCAGAGAAGAGAAACATCGATCTGATGATTGAGAAATGAGTCAACCTTGAGAATGTTGCCGGGAAAAACCTTTCCGTCCTTTGCGATTCTTTCTTCGAGAAGCTTCATTTCCGATTTCTCTCCCTTACGATAAATTAACATAAGTATTTTAACAAAATATGACAGATTTTGCAATAGAAAGAGAGAGAAAAGGTGGAAAAAATATTAGTTTTTCTTTGGTTAATTTGACTAAAAGAACAGACTGTAGCTTTGGATTCAGAGCCGGGTTTCCGTCAGGTCTTCTTCACGAATTCCCTGCCGCAGTGCGGACAGTTGATTTTAATTTTTCCTCTGCCCTTCGGGACACGGAGAGTTCTGTGACACTGGGGACAGGCGTAGTATTTGTGGTCCTTGTCTCTGTACTGACTGATTTTCTTTGAGATAAAGGCTCGCCAGGGAGCAGAAGCCTTCAGGAACTTTTCGTTTTCCTTTATTCTTGCCTCATAGTTTTTAGAGAGAGCCCTGAATACCGCCACGCCGTAGGGGATGAGACCGATAAGTCTGGTGAAGGGTGTTCTGTAAAAGAAAAGTGAAAGAATGAGGGTGACAACGGCACCGAGGATAATAAGGAAAATATTCAGTGCATCGTTGCCGCCGTAGCGTCCGTACATAAACTGTCTGAACTTATTAAGCATAGAAATTACCTCTTTTTTATGAAAAGTG
The DNA here is from genome assembly GCA_017436375.1 of Clostridia bacterium. Taxonomy (GTDB): domain Bacteria; phylum Bacillota; class Clostridia; order Oscillospirales; family Acutalibacteraceae; genus UBA6857. The sequence goes on from JAFSDF010000138.1 coordinate 17,940, forward strand.
AGTTAATTATAAGGCGGCTCCTTTAAAGAAACCTTTAAATATATTATCTGTTCTGAATTATTTCGAGCTCCTCTGCCGTTATTTCTCTGCACTCGCCCTCTTTTAGTCTTTCGTCAAGGTCGAGACCGCCCATTTTTACTCTTTTGAGCTCTGTCACCCTGTTTCCCAGAGCGGCAAACATTCTCTTTACCTGATGGTATTTGCCCTCATGGATTTTAACCTCAGCTACAGGCGGATTTTCACTGAGCATTTTCACCTGTGCCTCGAGACAGAGGGTGCCGTCTCGAAGATCAATACCCTCGGTGAAGGCTATTATATCCTCTGCTGAGAGAGTATGATCGAGAGTGGCATGGTAGGTTTTTATTATGTGGTTTTTCGGTGAGAGTATACGGTGGGCAAAATCTCCGTCATCGGTGATAAGCACGAAGCCCGTGGTATCTCCGTCGAGTCTGCCTGCAGGGAAAAGCCCCTGTCTGTAAAGAGCGGGCGGAACGAGATCGATAACTGTTTTATGAACGGCATCATCGGTGGCGGAAACCACACCCTTAGGCTTATTCAGCATAATGTAAATATGCTTTCTGTAGGATACTGCTTCTCCGTCTACGGTGATGGTGTCCCTTTCGGCATCAGCCTTCACATCGGCACTCTTTACCTTTTCACCGTTAAGCGTGACAAGACCTGCCCTGACTAATTTCTTTACCTCGGAGCGTGAGTATTTACCTTGGGAAGAGATGATTTTATCGAGTCTTTCCATATTTATTTTATCCTTGTGATTTTTTCGCCCTTGACCAAGAAAACTCTTTTGGCGTAGGGAAAAAGAAATTTATCATTCATAGAGTCCGTATAGAAATCGTCGATAACTCCGTCAGGGAAGGCCTCACGGAAAAAGTCGATTTTTCTTTCACGGAAACAGCCTCTGATGAATTTGCCTGTTTTTATGTCGAATTCGGTGCCGAGACAGTGCTTTATACCCAGTCTGCGGCAGATTTCCTGCGCCATAAAGTTAGGACAGGCGGTGATGATAAGGTCGTCCTCCTGCTGTATTTCCTTGTAAAAGGGCTTTACTCTGTGCTCATGCTTATCCCAGAATTCCCTGACTACCTCGTCGAAGTCTACATCGTGGGTAGTAAAATAATCCTCAAAAACATGGCCGAAGGAGTCAATAATATCGTTGAAACGGATCCGTTCCTTATGGTAATTGTAAAGGGTTTTCAGTACAAAGGGAAGATATCTTACGAGGGTGGGCTCCTTTTTCAAATAAAAGAGAAAGAAGTGGAGAGAAGAGTCGCCCTCATAGATGGTGTCGTCGAAATCGTAAACGTTCATAAGAGTTCCTTTCTTATTCAGGTTTCTTTAAGGATAAGTATTCATCCTTGACTATGCCGAGCTTTTTAAAAATAAGGTGGAAAATGAGAGAAAGCACGGCAGGGGCGATAAAGTGCATAACAATTATGGTGATAATATTTTCTGCACTGCTGCCCATAGCTGAAAGCGCACCGAACTGACCGACCAGACCGCTGGTACCCATACCTGCACCGGAGGGAGTATTGGTCATTTTCAGCAGACAGGTGGAAACGGGGCCCAAAACAGCACCGGCTAAGGTGGGGGCAAGAATAATCTGAGGGTGGCGCATAATGTTACCGAACTGGAGCATACTGGTGCCTAAGCCCTGTGAAATGAGACCGCCCACACCGTTTGTTTTAAAGGAGGTAACGGCGAAGCCTACCATCTGTGCCGCACAGCCTACAGCCGCCGCACCTGCAGCGATACCCTCTATGCCGAGCATAATGCACAGAGCTGCCGAGGAAATGGGCGTCGTCAGGGCAAGTCCTACAAGTACGGACACACTGATTCCCATAGGGAAGGGGTGAAGCTGGGTGGCGCTGTTTATCAGCTCACCCAGACCTGTCATAAGCTCAGAAAGATATGGGCCGACAAAGGTGCTGACAAAGCCGCCTGTAATTATGGTTACGATGGGAGTGATAACTATGTCTATTTTGGTTTTTCCCGCTACGAGAGACGCGAGCTCATTAGCGACAAGGGCCGAAGCGTAAGCTCCTACGGGACCGCCGAGCTCGTAGCCGAAGGCTCCGACGGCGATACAGGAAAACACTACGAGAGGCTTGCTCTTAAGTCCGTAAGCGATAGCTGCACCGATGGCACCGCCTACTACGGGCGAAGATGCGGAAAGCACACCTGAAAAGGTGGCTAATATTTCCAGATGAGGTATCTTGGCTATCTGACTGATGATAAGCCCCACTATAAGAGAAGAAAAAAGACCGAGAGCCATATAGCTCATAGCATCGACAAAATAGCGTTTGAAATACTTTTTAACGAAGTTCATTTTACCGTCCCCCTTTTTGGATATACTTATTCTATTATAACTCCGGAATAAACAATAATCAAGGGCTTTAGTGAAAAGATGATAAAAATTAAGGCAAAGATGAAGCAGAAAACCATCATACAGCTTTGCCGTATGATGGTTACTGCTTTCGATTTTTTCAGAAGGTTAAAAGGGTTAGAATTCAGAAGTATAAGCTTAATTCCATATAAGCCACAAAAGAGCATATCCCGTAATAACTGCCGCTAAGGTGAAGGGTACGCCGTATTTCATAAAGGTGGTAGCCTTTACCTCGTAACCCTCCTTGCGGAGAATACCGATACCTGCGATGTTTGCACTGGCACCGATGGGGGTGAGGTTGCCGCCGAGAGTGGCACCGCAGAGAAGACCGTAGTAAAGGAGCGTAGGCTCGATGCCTAGGTCGCCTGCGATAACGGGAACGATGGAGAGCATAGTAGCAGTGTAAGGAATGTTATCAATAAAGGCCGAGAGAATAACACTCATCCACACGATAATGGTGTAAACCATAAATGTGGAGCCTGAGCCGAGAGAGGCGATGGCTGAGCCGATAACATCGATGACACCTGCACTTTTGATACCGCCGATTACCACGAAAAGTCCCGTGAGAAGCACGATGGTGTAGTAGTCGATTTCCTTGAAGGCGTTTTTGACGATTTCCTTGTTTTTCTTGATGAAAAGCTCACGGATAATACCTACGAGGAAGAAAGCGATGCAGATAATACCGTTTGTGATGTCCGGCTTCCAGAGCTGGCCGGGAGCAGCCGCATCCTTATAGGGAATGAAGGAAACGGCGATAAGAGAAAGCACTGTGCCTACAAGAAGGTATGTAGGGAATTTATCCTCTACCTTTGTTCTGCCGTCAAAGGAAATTTTACCGTTATCCTTACGGAACATAAAAATAATGATCAGAGCACTTACAACAGCACCTGCCTGAACCACCCAGAACATACCGATATGGCCGTCGTGAACGAAGAAATCCGAGAAGTCAAGGTTTGCCGCCTTGGCTAAAAGGATGGAGGTGGTATCACCTACGAGCGTGGCCGCACCCTGCAGATTAGAGGAAACGGCTATGCAGATGATGGCGGGAACGGGGGAGGTGTTTACTTTTTTGCAGAAGGCGAGTGCTACGGGGGCGATCATAAGCACAGTGGCCACATTATCCACAAAGGCGGAAACAATACCTGCAAAAAGGGAAAGTGCAACCACAACCCATTTCATATTAGGCATTTTGGAAATGAGAATATCCGACATAAGCTGAGGCATTTTTGATTCGATGAACAGATAAACCGTACCCATGGTACCTGCTATCATCATAATAACATTCCAGTCGATTTCCGACAGGGCGGAGCCTACAGAATAGCTATAGGTTCCTGAGGAAAGTGCGAAGAAGCCTTCGCCGAAAAGAGATGGGTTAACCGAGGCAACTATTCCTAAAGCCACAAAGATAAGAGCAGAAGCGACGGTAACATAGGGCCTGATTTTCTGAAAAGCCAGCATAAGAATGTATGTCACGGCGAAGATAATCAGAGCAGTAGCGGTAATTGGACTCATTTTAACAACTCCTTGATAATACTTCGGGCGTGTCTGTACAAAAAAAATAAAACCCACCTGCAGTGGATTTCAGAGAACTCCGTCCTTTGTTCACCTTTGCCCCTATGTGAGAAAGGCACGAAGCCGCAATCCTTATAAATAGAATACTATTATATTCTATGACAGACTCCACCACTTATCGGGATTGCTCAGAAATTATACTATATATAAAGGGAAAATGCAATAGATTTAATTAAAAATGATTAAAAGTTTTTTCGCCACAGGGCAGGGCACAGAGAAACCGTTACATCAGTCTGAGCTGATATAACGGTTTAATCGGCTTTATTTTATATGTTCTGCGTATATCTCATTCATAAAGGAAACGAACTCACAGAAGCGGTCGGCATCTTCGCTTATTTCACGGCAGAACAGTCTTTTCACCTGTGTCGGTTTCGCCCGTGATATAGTAGGCTCGGGTGGTAGGCACTTTATTCGTATTATCAGGAAGCTCCGAATGAAGATAAACGGCGGAAACAGCATTAATCTGTGCAGGGTAGGTCTCCTGAATCATTCCGTCATAGATTATGCGGACCTTGGTGCCCTTTTTTATGTCTGTTCTGCCCTCTAAATCCGTACCGACGGTGGACACATGAATTTTATCGCTTGATCTGCTTTCTGCAGTGCCGTCGAGAGGCCTCACAAGAATGAAATCTCCGTTTTTACTGATATCTAAAACCTCTGCGTCGAAGGTTTTCATATCCTGTGTGCTGTAGGCTTCGCCGATTACATCACCCGTGAGAGCATCGACCTCGATTTTCTCCTTGATTTCACCTGTGCCGTAAACCTCCTTGGTGTAGGTGATCAGATTCTTTTCGGGGAAATATGAAGTGCGGTAGATGTATCTCACATCGTCCTCGATTCGCTCAAACCAGCCTATCTTACCTGTGTTATAGTTCACCTTAAGACCGTTCAGCTTATTGGAAACCTCTACGGAAACACCCACATCCGTAAGTAACACTGCGTTCAGGTCGGAGTAGGTACCGATGGGCTCCGTTCTGCCGATGGAGTCAAGATAAGCCTTGGCGTAGGCGTGAAGCTGTTCCTTGAGCTTCTGTTCTTCTTTTTTCGTCAGATTGTTTACTCTGCCTTCGTATATTTTCGGGAACATACGCTTTATGGAGGCAGAGTGATTTGCACCGTCCTCGGCATATTCCGCATCGAGGAATACATATTTCCCGTCCTTCTTTTCAAATCTCATCACACAGGGAATACTGTGACCGCTCTGCTCGATGAACCATCCGTCCTCGAAGCCGTAAACAGAGTATCTTTCTGTCATATAGACGGTCACGACACCCCCGCTTTCCTTTGTGCCGAAGATTATGTGTCCCTCGGTAGGGCATTCACCGAGCTGTTTATCGGAGGCGTTCTGCTCTAAAATAGCCTTAGATACTGCTTTGTCAAGGTCGGAAGCCTCTGTTTCGTTGTTTTCGTAAAGCTCGTAGGCTGCCCACTGACTGTTTGAGGCTATGCAGTCCGCAAATTCTACGGTAAACATTCTGCCACCGAGCTCATCGTTCTTTTCTGTGCCCTTAACTATGACGGTAAAGGTTACCTCTTTACCCTTTTTCAGAGCCTTGATCGTTATTTCATAGCTTTCGTCAGTGAGATATGTGTCAAAGTCGGGATGCCACGACACCTGCTTTTCTCCGTTGGGCTCACCGTAGTATTTGCTTTCTATTACAACCTTGCCCTTAGAGCACTGTGCAGATATGAGCTTATATTCCGCAGGAAGCGAGAAGGTAACGGAGCTGTAAGCTGTGTGGCTTAAAGTCGGATTGCAGTACCATTCGTTATTTTCTCCGAGAGCTACAGGCTTGGAAAGAACATATTCATAGCCTGTACCGAAGTTGCCTACTACAGTATCCTCTGCCGAAATGAGATAATAGGTACTGAAGCCCTCGTTCTGACCGACCTTAGTGATGCTTACGGTGAATTCTGATTTCTTACCGTACATAATACCCTTGAAGGTAACCTTTGCCTCGTCACCGACACCCTCATCTGTAATTTCGGGAGTCCACATATATCCGTCTCCGTGCTCGTCGGAGGTGTAGGCAGAAATTCGTCCGCCCTTCGCCGCAGGCTCCTCGGTAAGCTTCATCAGCTCATCTGCATAGAAAACGATAAAGCCGTGACCGTAGGCACTGCTGGTGAAGTTACATTCCCATATATTGCCTCTTTTTGTATACTCCTCTTCCTCAAAGAAGTTCTTTACCTTTTCTGCATTCACGGCGTAAAGTGAGCTTTCCGCTCCTCCGCCCGTATTCCGCATAAATACCTTTGAAAAGCCGTCACAGAAGATAACCTCGATGTTTCCGTCGGAGTTTACCACCTCGATTTTACCGCTGTGGGTAAGTCCTTCTGCACTCGCATCGGGCAGTCTTTCCAGAGAAAGTGAGGACAGAAAATTCAGCACCGTGCTTCTGCCGTTTCCGGGTGTGGCCTTGAAATATGATTTTTTACCCTTGTGTACTGTGAAGTATTCGGAATATTCTACAGCCTCGTCGAAGCGGAACATCTCCTCACCTTCATCGGTCTCGATAAGATAATTCCTTTCGGGTATAGTGCCGCCCTCTCTTTTCGGACTTGTAGCGAAGCATAGGGCTAAAATAATGCCTGTAAGAACTGCGATAACAATAAGCCACAAGGCAGGCCTTCTGTAATTTAAAACTGATTTTATTCTTTTTTTGACTCCTGTTTCACCGAAGGCAACGGGACAGGCTGTAATCATTCTTTTAGGTACGGAGCAGTTAATAAGAGCCGTGGAATAAGGCTTTTTTATTTCCGTGCCCATTTCCTTTATCACCTTTTCGTCACAGGCAAGCTCAATATCCCTGCAAAGAAGAATGTATGACAGCCAGATTAAGGGGTTGAACCAGTAAACCGTAAGAATGGCAAAGCCCAAAGGCTTCCACAGGTGATCCTTTCTTTTCAGGTGTGACCTTTCGTGAGCCAGAACATAGGTCATATCATCCTCGCTCATATATGAGGGCAGATAAATTTTCGGGCGGATTATACCGAAAATAAAGGGTGTATTTATTCTGTCGCACAGATAAATATTATCTCTGAGCCTCATACTCTGTCTTACCTTCAGATAAATATGAAGACAGCTGAAAAGAGCGTAAAGCAGCATAGCACCCACACCGTATATCCAGACTAAATCAGCAAAGACGAGAGTGAAACCGATGTCGGGATCCATAGAAACAGAGGAATCCACGATGTCTGAATAAATAGGGTTTTCTATTATATCTACTGTGACACTGTCCACGCCCTTATTGGGATCGATGGCCAGAAGCTCCGTAGGTATTGGCTCGGCTGTGGGAACGAGACTCAGACTGCTTTCGATAGGCACGGGACAGATTAATCTCACGGCAACTACAGCCCATAAAGCGACATTCAGCCATTTAGGGGCTTTTCTGAAAATGAGGCGGAAGAGAAGCACCGCACCTACCAGCCAGCAGGCACTTGTGCTCACATTGAGAAGCTTCAGGAAACTATGGTCAAAAAGGTGATCGATAAGAAAATTAATTACGCTCATTATCCTTCCTCCTTATAATCCTCTACCATTCGTCTGAGCTCTGCCACTTCCTTGGCCGTCAGCTTTTTCCGTGAAGTAAATGCGGCTAAAAAGGCAGGCAGAGAGCCGCCGAAGGTTTCATCGACGAATTTTTCGCTCTGCAGGGAATAAAACTGCTCTTTTGAAATAAGAGAGGTTACTGTACCCTTTTCGTTGCGGAAGATTCCCTTTTCGCAGAGTCTTTTAAGCACCGTGTAGGTGGTTGATTTTTTCCAGTTAAGCATTTCCTCACTCTTTTTTACGAGCTGAGCCGAGGAAACAGGCTCGTTTTCCCATATAATGTCAGCAAAGCGGGACTCGACAGTACCCATCTGATAATCGCTCATATAATCACTCCTGATAATTAATTATTGAGTTTACATCTTGTAGACTAACTTTAGTTTACGCTGTGTAGACCGATTTGTCAAGTAATTTTATTTATCTTAAGAATTTCGTAAGAAAGTCCGTATGAAACCTTTTAATTTTCTGCTTGCCGTAAAGCTGAAACTGTGTTATAATCTCATAAGGTGATATTATGAAAGCTTTAATCGCAATTGACTCCTTCAAGGGAAGCCTTTCCTCCTGTGAGGCGGGAATGGCGGCGGCAGAGGGAATTAAAAGAGTATATCCCGATGCGGAGTGTGAGGTGCTTACCGTAGCTGACGGCGGTGAGGGTACTGTAGAGGCTCTTATGTCAGTGCTCGGAGGTGAGAGAGTTACTGCAGAGGCTACCGATCCTCTCGGCAGAAAAATCGAGTGCCGCTATGCCGTCACGCCCGACGGTACGGCACTGATGGAAATGTCTGAGGCGGCAGGGATAACTCTGCTTAAAAAGGACGAGCTTGATCCTGTGAGGACTACTACCTACGGTGTGGGTGAAATGATACTTGATGCCGTCGGCAGAGGCTGCCGCAGATTTATAGTAGGTATCGGCGGCAGTGCCACCAATGACGGAGGCGCAGGAATGCTTCAGGCTTTAGGCTTCAGCTTGCTTGATAAAGAGGGTAAAAGCATCCCCTTGGGCGCAGAAGGCCTTGGCTGTCTTGACAGCATAGGTGATGAAAATGTTCTCAAGGAGCTTTACGAATGCAGCTTCAGCATAGCCTGTGATGTAAGCAATCCTCTCTGCGGTGAAAATGGCTGCAGTGCTGTATTCGGTCCTCAGAAGGGTGCCACGGCAGAAGCAGTGAAAATGATGGACTCTTATCTTGGCCGATTTGCAGAGAGGACAAAGGAAATCAGAGCTTTGTCCGACAGAGAGTTCCCGGGCACAGGCGCGGCAGGAGGTCTCGGCTTTGCATTTAAATATTATCTTGGCGGAAGGCTTCTCAGCGGAATTGACTTGATACTCGGGGAAATGCACATCGAAGAAAGGATCAAAACTGCCGACATAGTCATAACGGGTGAGGGCAGAATTGATGCCCAGACCATGACAGGAAAGCTGCCATATGAAGTGGCGCGGAGGGCCGGAATACGAGGCATACCGGTGTTGGCGATATGCGGCAGAGCAGAGATCCGGTCCCATCCGTCATTCACAGCAATCTGCCCTATAACACCCCCGGAAACACCTCTTCAGATAGCCATGC
>JAFSDF010000139.1 GCA_017436375.1 Clostridia bacterium
AGCGCAGACCAAAAAGCAAAACAAAAAACAGATGTGTCTGAGTTGATTTCAACTGAAATACATCTGTTTTTATATTTATTAATCAGAATTATCTGTGTTGCACAAGGGTAAAATTTGCTTTTTTAGCCGTTTTTTCGCCCACTCGGAGTATAAATATACGCCTTCGGGACGAAGAAAACGACTTCTGCATCTTAATGCAACAGCCCCCTGATGTCTGATATTATAAATCCTTAAGATGCTTGCTTCTGGAGGGATGACGGAGCTTTCTGAGAGCCTTGGCCTCAATCTGTCTGATTCTTTCACGGGTAACATTGAAGGCCTTACCTACCTCCTCGAGTGTCTGGGGTGTGCCGTCACGAAGACCGAAGCGAAGACGGAGAACCTCTGCCTCTCTCGGTGTCAGAGTCTCAAGCACCTCGTTTACCTTTGCCTTAAGGAAAGTCATAGCGGCAGCATCAGCCGGTGAAAGGGCATCCTCGTCGGGAATGAAGTCTCCCAGATGGCTGTCCTCCTCCTCACCGATGGGTGTTTCAAGTGAAACGGGCTCCTGTGAGATACGGAGAATGTCACGGACCTTCTCTGTCTGCATACCGAGCTCTTTGGCGATATCCTCGGGAGAGGGATCCTTTCCGTCACGGTGAAGAAGCATATTGCTGGTCTTTTTAACCTTATTGATGGTTTCTACCATGTGAACGGGTATACGGATAGTTCTGCCCTGGTCGGCAATAGCACGGGTGATAGCCTGTCTTATCCACCATGTGGCATAGGTAGAGAATTTGAAGCCTTTGGTGTGATCGAACTTATCTACAGCCTTGATAAGACCGAGGTTACCCTCCTGGATAAGGTCGAGGAACATCATACCTCTGCCCACATATCTTTTGGCAATAGAAACAACGAGACGAAGGTTAGCCTTGGTGAGAATCTCCTTGGCTTCCTTATCGTTATTTGAGATACGGATGGCAAGATCAATTTCCTCCTCGGGAGTAAGAAGAGGCACTCTGCCGATATCCTTAAGGTATACCTTTACGGGATCGTCAATAACGCTTTTCGGATCGGTAGCGGCTATGGAGGAATTATCGTAATCCTTAGGAAGGTCGATGTCAATAGAGATGTTTTCGAGAATCTCATCACTCAGATCATCGACGATTTCCACACCGGCAGCCTCAAGCTTGGAGTAAACCTTTTCCATTTCGTCCACATCAACATCAGCCTCGACGAGAACGGTGTCAATGTCCGTGGAATTAAGCTTACCGGAAGCAATACCTCTGTCGATAAGCGCTTTGATTAATACATTTTTTTCCTGATTGTCCATATTTATATATCCTTTCTGTTATATACCTTTTTAGTATCAGCCTTTTTTCTGCTGATTTATCAGAGCTAAAAAATCCTCATCGCTGAGACTTCCGGCAGAAACGTTCTGCTGTCTTTTCTCGGCCTCCTGCGTCATTACCTGCACACAGTCGGTGCACAGCTTAAAGGTGTGTTTAAGATTTTCATTTTTCTTTATTATCTGAACGAAGCAATCCATTTCCTCCGCTGAAAGCTCCTGAGAAAATGAAGTAAGCTCGAGACTTCTGTGTTCATCTATTCTTTCCGTCATAAGAGTAAATATTCGTCCGTGTACACTGACGGAAAAGTCCTCAGAGGTTATTTCACCCTTTATACCTCTGTAATAGTCGGGATTACGGTAAAGAGCGCCCAAAAGCTGCTCCTCAGCCTTTACGGCTCTGATATTCGTGGAGTTTTTAAGAGCAACCTTCGTATTCTGACTCATAGAGTCCTGCTGGATTTTTTTATATTTCTGCCCCTGCTCCCTTTTCTGAGAGCGTCTTCTGAGCTGGTCGATGCGGACAGATATTTTAGCCTTGTCCACCTGCAGCTCCTCAGCGAGACGGGAGGTATAAATATCCTGTGCGATTACACCGGTTTTCGCTAAGACCTCGGCAGCTTTCTCGAGATATTTCATTTTGCCGTCACTGGTCATAAGGTCGAAATCCTTACGCAATCTGACAAGCTCAAATTCTATATCGTTTGCCGCCCCGTCGATCAGACTGCGATAGCGCTCGGGGCCGTATTTTTTCAGTATTTCATCCGGATCCTTTCCACCTGTCAGATGTATTACCCTGACCTTCATACCGATAGAGGAGAAAATGCCGATGGCTCTGTCCGTTGCCTTCTGTCCTGCGTCGTCAGCGTCATAGGAAAGAATAATTTCATCCGTATATCTCGCCAGAAGATGTGCCATTTCACTCGTCAGTGCCGTACCGAGACAGGCAATAACATTATCAAAGCCCGCCTGATGCAGAGAGATGGCATCCATATAGCCCTCTACCAGAATAAGGCTTTTTTCCTTGGTGCTTTTTGCGAAATTCAAGCCGAAAACACCGAGACTTTTTTTGTAAACGAGGGTGTCCGAGGAGTTTATATATTTCGGCTTACTGTCATCTAAAACCCTGCCGCCGAAGGCTACCACATTACCTCTGACATCGATGATGGGTACCATTACCCTGTTACGGAAGGAGTCGTAAAAGCTGACCTTGCCGTTTTTTTCACTTTTATTGGCTAAATTGGCTTCGTACAGCTCCTCGTAGCTGTAGCCCTTGCCTCTCATATAGGTCAGAAGATTTCTCCATCCGTCGGGAGCATAACCGAGACCGAAGCGGATTATAGTGCCTTTTTTCAGTCCTCGCGCCTTATAATAATCGAGGCCTGCCTTACCCTGCTCCTCAAAGAGACAGGAATTGAAAAACCGTGCCGCCTCCTTATTGATTTCGTACATTCTTTTTCTTTTCTCGGCAAGTGAGTTATCGTAGCCCTCGCTGGGCATCACCATACCGCATCGGTCGCATAAAAGCCTGACCGCTTCACTGAAATCAAGATTTTCGGCACGGCGGATAAAGGAAATCACCTCTCCGCCCGCACCGCAGCCGAAACAGAAAAAGCTCTGACTTTCGGGGTATACCGTAAAGGACGGTGTTTTTTCATTATGAAACGGACAAAGACCGACAAGGTTTTTACCGCGTCTTTTCAAAGGAGTATATGATGATATTATCTGCTCAATATCGCATCTCATACGAAGCTCAGCGAGAAATTCATCGGAAAATCTTTGTGCCATAATTACACCGTCCCTTCTGTTAAAGTAGTTTTTATCTGTCATTTTAAGCACTGCGAAAAATCTTTCGTGCAGATAATATACGCTCCTACCGATTTGGTCAGGTTCGCGTCAGAAAACCTCTCCGTCAGCCTATCGGCTGCCACCTCTCCTTTCAGGAGAGGCTTATAAGCCTGTCCATTCGGCGGGATGTCTTTTTCTCGTTTCCGAAACCTTACACACCCAATACGATTGCACCGAAGGTGCCACCTCGCAGAACCTCCACTGAAAGTGAGAGGAGGCACACGAAGTGCGACGGAGTTTTTTGCATTTTGCATTCTGCATTTATCAGTAGTTCCAGCCCTTGGGGATAAAGTAGTCACCGTATATTTTCAGAACATAATCGTCAGTCATACCGGCTATGTAATCACAGGCGGCTCTTTCGGCACCCTCCTGCCAGGCTATGGTTATGTATTCATTGGGAAGCTCGTCGGGATGTGATACGAAAAACTCGTACAGAGCCTGAATAAGCTTTATTGCCTTACCTTCCTCACTTTTACAGGCAGGGTTAGTATAAACTCTGTCAAACATAAATTCGTGAAGCATATCAAAGGCTGACTGAATTTCACTGTCGAGAACTATCTCATCCTCGGTGTTTTCGATGGCAGACATTACGAGAGTGTTTATTCTCTGACTTTTTGTCTCGCCTAAAATCTTTCTAGCCTGAGCCGGGATGTTTCCCTCGGTTATTATACCGCCTCTGACGGCATCGTCAATATCGTGATTTATATAAGCTATCCTGTCGGCGAGCTTTACTATTCTGCCCTCGAGAGTGGATGCCTCCTCACCCCTTGTATGACAGAGAATGCCGTTTCTGACCTCATAGGTAAGATTGAGGCCCTTGCCTTTATTTTCGAGAATGTCAACCACTCTGAGGCTCTGCTCATAATGCTTGAAGCCGCCGGGGTACACCTCATTCAGTGCCCTTTCGCCCGCGTGACCGAAGGGTGTGTGTCCCAGATCGTGGCCCAGAGCAATAGCCTCAGTTAAGGTTTCATTCAGGGAAAGGCCCATAGCGATGGTACGGGCTATCTGGGAAACCTCGAGAGTATGAGTAAGGCGTGTCCTGTAATGGGCACTGTCGGGAGCGAGGAAAACCTGTGTTTTATGCTTCAGCCGTCTGAAGGCGGGACAGTGGATTATCCTGTCTCTGTCTCTCTGGAAAGCCGTTCTGACGGGACACTCCTCCTCGGGAGTAAGTCTTCCCTGAGTGTTTTCACAGAGAAAGCCGTACTGAGAAATAGTTTTCCTTTCGTTTTCAAGAGACCTCATTCTGATATGAGACATTTTATCACCCCTTTAAATATATATACGCAAAAAATCTCTTTTTTCCCCTAAATTTTTAAAATTAAATTTCGCAGAATTTTTCGTCGGTTACCTCACAGTCAAATCTGCCGTTGGAGACATCGATAAGCTTAGCCCTGAAGGAGTCTAAAAGCCCCTCGGGAATTCGGAAGGTTACAGTGACATTATCGGTAAATTCCGTATCCTCGACTATGCCGCCGCACTCACAGATGAGAGGCACCAGTCTGCCGTAAAAATTATAATCTGCCGTGACGGATGCTATCTTACACAGAGACATAGTGATTATACCGCCTGAGTCAAGAGCAATCTTGGCGCCGTGGGAATAGGCTCTGACGAGACCGCCTGCACCGAGCATTATGCCGCCGAAATAACGGGTGACCACCACACAGCAGTCGGTCACATCCTCCTTTAAAAGCACATCGAGACAGGGAATTCCCGCCGTACCCTGAGGCTCGCCGTCATCACTGAAGCGGCGCACTCCCCCCTCACGCAGAACATAGGCGTAAACATTATGGGTGGCATCCCAGTGCTTCGATTTTATGCTGGCGATAAAATCAAGTGCCTCCTGCTGAGTTTTAACAGGCTTTACATAGCCGATAAACCTCGACTTTTTAACGATGAATTCATCGGAGTTTTCGTTTTTTATCGTACGGTATTCGGACATAATCTTCTCTCTTTCCAAAATGAAAATAAGACGATACAATAATCTGCATCGTCTGATTTACATAGAAAATAATTATTTGCTGAGATTGAAACGCTTATTGAATCTGTCAACTCGTCCGCCTGTATCAACAAGCTTCTGCTTACCTGTAAAGAAGGGGTGGCAGTTTGAACAAATATCAACACGCATATCCTTTTTGGTGGAACCTGTGGCAATTTTAGCACCGCAAGCACATCTTACTTCTGTCTGTTCGTAGTTGGGATGAAGATCCTTTTTCATTATTGTTCACCTCTTTCGGCTCTTTGCATTATTTAACGAATGGTATTGTAACACAAGAAAAATGAAAAATCAACATATTTTTGAAAATAATTTATTTTTTTTACTTTACCGTTATGGCCTTACCTAAATAGAAGGAATATAGCACCGTTTCCTTAACGCTGTAATCGGTACACAGGGACAAAGCTTTCCTGTACAGCTTTACCTGTGAGGAATACTTTTCGACAAATTCCTCCTCGGTGCTGAGCCTATCAGTTTTATAGTCCACTACCACCAGCTCACCCTTTTCGGCAAAGACACAGTCGGCTATACCCTGAATCATTACTCTTTCATCGGCAAATTCATCGGTACCCTCATAAATTTCATTGATGGGTACCTCCACGGTAAATTTCTTTTCACGCATCACATTTTCGCTTGCAAGTATTCTTTTCGCCAGATCGCTTTCAAAGAAACGCTCTACGGCAGAAGCATTTATGCCCTCTGCCTGTCTGTCAGTGATGATGCCCCTTTCGCAAAGGCGCTCTATCTCCCCTCTCACATCACGGGCCGCCCTTTCATAGTCGGCAAACTGCATAAAGGAGTGAGTCGCTATACCCTTCTGCGCACCCGTAAGTCCGCCGTCGGATAAAAAGGAAGGAGCTGACGAGGCGAAGTATTCTCTGTCCACGAATTCTTTATCGACCTCGGAGGCGGCTCTTTTCATAAGCACACCCGAAAGAGCCTCGTACTTATATCTGAAATTCACCCTTTCACTTATAGCAGAGAGAAGCTCTGCATCGGGGGCGGCCGAGGTGCTTTTCCTTTCCGTACGCAGAGGAAGAGCATCCTCCTCCATTTCCGTTACCACTACCTTAAGCGGAGAAGCACAGGGAAGCACTATATCCTCCACACATCCGGCCATTTCACGCAGCTGCTGTGCATCGGGATGCCTCATAAGAGCCGTCAGCAGCCACTCACCCATAGATGAGACAGAGGAAGCAAGGAAGGGAGAAATTTTTTCTCGGCAGGGATTTATATTGTCGAAGCACTTTTTAAGGGCGGACTCGGTATTTTTACCGCCGTAAACCATAATAAGTCTCTCCTTGGCTCTGGTCAGCGCTACATAAAGCACACGCATCTCCTCGCTCATACCGTCGAGATCTTTGGAGAGCTTTACCGCTGAATGGCAGGCAGTGCTGAACTGCTCGAGAGTATCTGTGTCTCTTTTTATCATACCGAGGCCGTGTTTGAGACTAATGAGAAGGTTTTCCGTCTCGTCTCTTTTATTTAATTTTGAGCCGCAGGAGCCGAAAATACATACAGGGAACTCGAGTCCC
>JAFSDF010000140.1 GCA_017436375.1 Clostridia bacterium
AGAACCTTAAATGCCCGAGTTATAGTGCATTTGAGGATTTCTTCGACGAAGTTATACTCGCGTATTGCGAGGAGAAAAATTATCAAAGGTGCTGTAAATCGGACATTTAAGGCTTATCAGGTTCGATTACTGTCACCTTAAGCGAATAAATGATTAATCCCCACAGAGATTTAATTTCTCTGTGGGGAATTTATTTGGGAAGTATTATTCCTCTTTATATTCCTTTAAGGTGAAGGCTCCGTTGCCGTCATCGTCGAAGGTGACATCGATTACACCGATTTCCTTAGTACCGTCGGTATATTCGATGGTGAAGGTGATAGTGTCCTTAAAAGTTGACAAAGGTATGTCGGGATTATCGTTTATAGCATTGTCGAGCCTGTCAGAGTTTCTCCAATGAAAACCGCCGCTGTCCTGATGATACTGCTGTGCTGTTACGGTTATATCATTTCCGTGAGGAATCCATGTTGCTTTTCCCTTTTCCTGTTCTTCCTCAATAAGTTTCCAGTCGTAATATTCCACATATCCCCATTCAGATGAGTTCTTTACATTTATGCATTTGATGTTTTCTTTATCTTCTAAATCTAATTTAATGCTGTTTGCCTGAGTTTCAATAAAGATAATATTTTCAAATCCGCCACGGACACAGCCTATGTAGTAATCCAAAGCTCCGACCCTGGTGCTTTCGGCAATGTCAGTCAGCATTTCATTGGCTTTATTAACTGCTTCCTTTCTTTCACTTTCACTCATTCCTCTTACATCTATAAAAGAAATCTTATATGCAAAGGGAAAGGTGTCATTGAGCTTTAAGGTTTTGTACTCTTTTGGTGATTTTTCGCTTTCTGCGGCACCTGCCACCATAATGAAAGGGTTTACTTGTATCATTTTCTGCTGAGTTATCTGACTTTCAGATGTAGCTGGAGCAGCAGTCGGTGCGGGCAGATTAAATCCGAACATAACCGCAATAACAAGACAGAGTGCTATCGCACCTACCATAGCCTTACCCAAGGCACCGGAATGTGTTTTTTTAGGTATGCTCTTTGCTTTCAACCTTGTTTCCATATAGGGGTCAGGCTCGATAATGTTTATTGATTTCTTTAAATCTTCTTTATTCATCATACATAATCCTCCAGTTCAAGTTTAAGTATTTCTCTGCTTCGTTTAAGCCGCATTTTCACGGCAGATACACTTATTTTCAGTGTTTTGGCAATTTCCTTTACCGGGTAATCATAGTAGTAATATAAAATTACGGAGGATTTATATTTTTCGGGTAATTCCAAAACCCTTCGCAGAATATCCGTTGCCTCTGCACCGTCATATGCTACAGCATAATCTATGTCTTCGAGTGAGATATTTTTGGCAGATGCCCTCTTTATATGATCAAGGCTTTTGTTCTGTGCCACTCTGATAAACCAGGCTTTTTCGTGGTTTTTATCTTTAAAATAGTGCTTTCCCGAAAGATACTTCATAAAAACATCCTGTAAAATATCCTCTGCATCAGCAGAATTTCCTACATAAAGATATGATATTCTGAAAAGCATCCTTCCGTAATCCTTATATTTAGTTTCAAATTCTTTTTCGAGATCTCGCTTATTCATAAGAACCTCCTTTCATAAGTAAAACGATTACGGACGGGATTTGGTCACAAAAATAAAATTTACGATAAAAAAGCGGACACGGCACGCCGTGTCCCTACAAATTATATCATTCAGGATAAACATAAGTATCCGAAAAGGCTTCATAGTCCTTTACACTTATTATTTTAACTCCTTTTTCTTTTAAAAGACTAACTGTCTCCTCGATTTCGCCATAGGAGCTTATGATATAGCCCTCATAGTCCTTATCTGTAACTATATACATCTCCTTATCTTCATACCCATCATAATAGGTCTCGTTTTCGGAGTCTGTATAACCCTCTATGAGGAAAAACTCTACTCTGTCGTTTTCAAAGGGCAGAATATCATTTTTCACCTGTGTGCCCACATAAATTCCGCTGTCATGAAGAGCGACGGTGCAAATCTTAAAGAAATAGTTATACCCTGCGCAAAGAACTATAACCATACAGCACACCGCAGTTAAAATAGCAATGGCCTTCTTTTCAGCCTTTTTATCCCTTTCTGAAGCGTATACCTTTTTAATAAATAAGGCTTCAAAAATATGCACTATGATATAACGATAGCTGATAATAAGTAAAAAGAAGCTGAGCTGTGAGCTTTCGCCAATTCCAAGCAAACGGTAAAATCCGTCCGTTAAAGCTACAGAAGTAAGTTTTTCAACGGCAATAAGCGTTATTATAGCAAGAATACCGCCGATTATGTATGACGGAATTTCAAGCCAAAGATTCTTTTTTCTGTTTTTGTATTGCTTTTCAGCATATTCTTTGGTTTTATCGGAAACCGGCTCATATCCGTTGTTTTCAAGATGTGCATAAAGCCTCTGCTCAAAAACCGTAAGCTTTCCTTTTTTGCTTCTTCTTTTAAAATATTTGTCAAGCTCTTTATAATTGCCCGAATTTGCGAAGGTATATGTCAGATTACCGTGGCCGTAAAAATATAGGTTGATTTCGTGCTTTTCCGCATTTTTTCTGAAATTTTCTTTCAGTTTGTCGGCAGTGATTTTTTTCGAAACCACAGACATATCCTGTTCGTAGTTATCCTTAAGCTGTTTCTGTAAAATGAGATTTCCCGTAATATCATTGATTTTCTCCAGATTATTTTCAATGAAACTAAGAATTGCACCTATAGCCTCTGAAATATCATCTTCATCCTGCAGGGTGTGAAAATCAAGTGTTTCAAAGTCTTTTGATTCTATAACATTATGTATATCATAGGGCGAAAAATAATAGGGAGAAAAGTTAAACTTAAACCTGGTCAGAATACTGTAGCCAATTAAATCCTCCGTATCCTCAAAAAGCGGATACCCATAGGTTAAACCGTCACCTACGAAAATATTTACATCAAAACCTCTTAAAGAAACTGATATACTTTCCTCATTGGTTTTCTCATTAAAAACGAAACCTTTACATTCCGCACCGTTTCTCTGCGAAAAAAGCTTCACTTCATTTTCGATAATACCTGTAAAATCCGAAACAACCTCATTCATCGTTACTTCCTCCTTCTTATTTATATATAAGCTTTTCGGCAGAATATCTTTTCTTTCCACCAAAAACCTATCCCGCGATTGCGAATTTCGCATTCTGCATTCTGCATTCACTCAGACTCCGTATCCACCGTCAACAGATATTACCTGTCCCGTGATAAATTCCGCCTTTTCTCCTGCGAGAAAGCGGACTAATTCCGCCACATCCTCACCTGTTCCTGCTCTGCCCGCGGGAGTGCAGTCGATAATTTCACGGACAGCCTCTTTATCGAGGTTGCCGTTCATTTTCGTGTCAATAAAGCCGGGTGCCACACAGTTTACGGTGATACCGCTGGGGCCCACTTCCTTGGCCAGTGCCTTCGTAAAGCCGATAAGTCCCGACTTTGCGGCGCTGTAGTGTACCTCACAGGAGGCACCGCTTATGCCCCACATAGAGGAAATGTTTATAATTCTTCCCCATTTACTGCTTATCATCGAGGGCAGAATTTCTTTGGTGAGAGAAAGTGCAGACATAAGATTAATATCTAAAACCTCTTTGATTTTCTTTTCGTCGGCAAGCTGAAAAAGTGTCTGATAAGCCACACCTGCATTATTGACGAGAATATCGACTCTGCCGAAGTGTGAAATCACCTTTGCCGTCAGAGCTCTTATTTCCTCCTCTTTGGTGAAATCAGCTTTGAAAGCAACCGCTTCAACATTATATTTTTCTTTTAAAAATTCACATAGCTCCCCGGCTGTCTTTCCCGAAGAGGAATAGTGAACTGCTATATTATATCCGTCCTTTGCGAAGGCCTCGCATATTGCCTGACCGATACCGCCTGCGGCACCTGTTATAAGAGCTGTTTTTTTCATTGTTTCACCTCTTGCTTTAATTCTGTCATCTTGAGCATAGCGAAAGATCTTTCACATTCGTTCAAGATGACACTTCGGGGGAAAGTGTTTACTTTCCCACACAGAACTGCGCGAAAACTTCATTGACCACGCTTTCCTTGGCTCTTTCACCTGTGAGAGACAGGAGAGCCTCTATAGCATTATCTATGCACACATTCACTGCATCCATAGTTATACCCATTTCGATGGCTTCTATTGCCTCATCGATGGCGGAGAGAGCCTCCCGGGCACTCTGTCTCTGTCTTTCCGTGGCAAGCATTGCCTGTGAGGTGTCCACCTTATCGGTACCGAGGACCTTTTCGATAATCTCTGTCAGCTCCTGCTCACCCTCATGAGTGGCGGCACTGATAAAAACAGTGTAGGGCAGTGCGTTTTTAATATATTCCGCATCTGCCTGTGAGGGAAGGTCAGTTTTATTGATAATGCCGATTACATCTCTGCCCTTGCAGAGGTCTAAAATTTCCTTATCACTCTCATCTAAAGCAGACGAGCCGTCGAAAACTGCCAGAATAAGACCGGCTCTTTCGATTTTCGTTCTGGCAAGATCAACACCTATGCTCTCTACCACATCGTCACTCTCTCTTATTCCCGCCGTGTCGGCTAAGCGCAGAATAACACTGCCCACTCTGACAGTTTCCTCCACCACATCACGGGTAGTTCCCGCTATATCCGTAACGATAGAACGGCTGAAGCCCGAAAGCATATTCATAAGAGCAGACTTGCCCACATTAGGCTTGCCGACTATGGCTGTTTCCACACCCTCGGTAATGGCCTTGCCCGCATCGAATTTATCCAAAAGGGAGGTAAGCTTATGCTTAACCTCTTTGAGATTTTCACTCAGATAATCAAAATCAAGCTCGGGGATTTCATCATCGGGATAATCCACCCAGGCAGACATATGAGCCGCCGCAGAAACAAGTACACTGCGAAGCTCCCCTATCTGCCGTGACAAAGCACCGTCTAAAGCTGTAAGAGCCGCCCTCATAGAGCCCTCACCCTGTGCACCGATAAGACCCATAACAGCCTCCGCCTCAGACAGATCCATCTTTCCGTTAAGGAAGGCTCTTTTGGTAAATTCGCCCGCTTCGGCAGGTCTTGCCCCGGCGGAAAGAACGGCACGCAGCACCTGCTTGGTCACATAGACACCGCCGTGACAGGAGATTTCCACCGTATCCTCACCCGTATAGCTTTTCGGAGCACGGTAAACCAGAGCCACAGCCTCATCGATGACCTGACCGTCCATATACACCTTACCGTGAGCGGCTCTGTAGCCCTTCAGAGAAGATAAGCTTTTGCCCGATGTGGTTTTAAATACCCTGTCGGCAATTTCAGCGGCCTTTTCACCGCTTATTCTTATAACACCGATGCCTCCTGCGGCCAGAGGAGTTGAAACGGCAACAATAGTATCTGACATAAGATAACTCCTTTAAGCTTTACTGTAGGGTGACGGTAATAATCCGAACCGTGTTTTTTATCGGATGATTTCCGCCACTTCTTCGTTAAAATACTCGCAAATCCGAAAGGATTTGCTGTGTTTTTGTCTTGAACTGCCAAAAATCCTCACGATAAAAAATCTTTGA
>JAFSDF010000141.1 GCA_017436375.1 Clostridia bacterium
CTTCGCAGTTTCGTAAGAAATGAAAATTTCTTGTATTGAAGCCACAAAACGCAGCAAGGCTGTCGCCTTGCGAGGCTTTTGACAATAATACAGGGAATTTTTTTCGAGAAACAAATACTGCCTTATGGGATGTCGGCGAAAAGTCGGTTCTTTTTTTTTGCAAATAAAAAATAACAGGCATTCCGAAGAACACCTGTTAAATAAATTTATTCCTTACTGCACTCGAAGCAAACCCAGCCGCCTTCGGTGTGTCTCGCTTCTATTTTAAAACCGTACCTTGCAAATGCATCGATAACATCCTGCTCTCTGGTGTCGATGATGCCCGAGGTGATGAAAACTGCGCCGTCCTTCATAAAGGATGCCACATCCTTACAGAAAAGAATGATGACATCAGCCACAATATTAGCTACAACAACATCAAATTTACCGGTTACCTTATCGGTAAGATTACCCTGAAGAATGTTATATTTCGGCGGGAAAAAGTTATTTGCTTCACCGTTCTCAATAGCAGTTTTTACAGCAAGTGCATCAATATCTACTCCGGTTACTTCCTTTGCGCCTAAAAGGAGAGCTGCAATAGAAAGGATGCCGCTACCGCAGCCGATGTCAAGCACAGTAGTTTCTTCGTCAATATGCTTCTCAAGAGTTTCGAGGCAGAGACGGGTGGTTTCGTGAGTGCCCGTACCAAATGCGAGGCCCGGCTCAATATTCAGCACCTTTCTGTCACCTGCGTCAAACTCATCCTCCCATGTAGGTCTGATGAGAAGCCTTTCGCCTACGGGAATGGGATGAAAATACTGCTTCCAATTGTTCTCCCAGTCCTCGTTTTTACACTCATTAAGTATAATTTCATTTTCGATACCCTCGGCAGTAAAGCGTTCGCGAAGAAATGCTACCGCCTCAGCAGGGTTTTCCTCAGGTGAAATATAAATATGTACTATTGCCTTTGTTCTGTCCTTTTTGAGAAGATCTTCATCAATCAGATCTATGTGAGCAATTTCCCACGCCTCAGCCTCAAGATCACGGTAATCCTCGATATAAATACCGTAGGGTACCACCATCGAAGCAATATCGCCTGCTTTCTCAATATCATCGGCGTTTACACTGATTTTAACTTCGGTCCAGTCACTCATATCAATTCTCCTTTTTAAGTATTGCGGCTTCGAGGGCGCCGAGCTTTACACTCTGTCCCTGCATACCTGTGCCAAAAATCTGCCTTGAATTATGCCAGCTGACAGGCAGATAATAATCTATTTCGTGTTCATTACGGTTTACTATAACCAATATGCTGTCTTTTCTGTCACTTCGTTCAAAAGCAAGACAGCCGAGCATTTCAGATACAGTAGTATATTCACCCTCTCTGAGACAAGAACAATCCTTTCTGACCCCTCCCAAAGAACGGTAAAATTCTATAAGCTCCGTATTTTCGCGTCCCCAAGGATAACAGAAGCGATTGAAGGGATCCTTGTAGCCCTCCATTCCCGCCTCATCACCGTAGTAAAGTGACGGTACACCGGGAAGTGTATACTGGATAACGGCTGCAAGCTTCAGAAGCCTAACACCTTTTTCGTATTGTGCAGGAGAAAGATGATTTCGGCTCTGCCAAGCTCTGTCTCTGTATTCACAGCTCTCACCTGCTAACTGAGTTATCGCTCTCATCGTATCGTGAGTACCGATGTGATTCATCAGAACATCAACAACGCATTTCGGATAGTTCTCAAGTATGGTCAGTATCTTATCGGAAAAGCCCTCTACCTTTCCCGAACGGATAAAGGAAATCACTGCGTCAGCAAAGGGATAATTCATAACCGAGTCAAGCTGTTTTCCGCCGAAATAACGGCGTCTCTGACCGTAGCTGAACTTATTCGAGGCATCCTCCCACACCTCACCCAGAACGAGTGCTTCGGGATTTTCTTTCTTTACAGCCATTCTGAACCGGTCGAGAAAAACATCGGGAAGCTCATCGGCAACATCAAGCCTCCAGCCTCTTACACCTGCACGAAGCCATTTTCTCGCTATGCCGTTTTCACCTGTAATGAAATCGAGAAATCCCTCCGACTCCTCTATAACTTCAGGTAAAATATTGATCCCCCACCAGGAATGATATTTGTCGGGATAATCAATAAACTTATACCAGCTGTAATAGGGAGATTCCTTAGACTGATACGCACCGACCGAATTATATCTTCCGTATTTATTGAAATATATGCTGTCATCTCCCGTATGGCTGAAAACGCCGTCGAGAATAACAGCTATTCCCTTTTCCTCTGCTTTTTTGCACAGAGAAATGAGGTCCTTTTCAGTACCTAATAGCGGATCAATTTTACTGTAGTCGGAGGTGTCATATCTGTGATTGCTCTGCGCCTCAAAAACAGGATTAAGATACAGACAGCTGACACCCAAAGAAGCTATGTAATCAAGCTTTTCCGTAATACCCTTAAGGTCGCCCTGAAAGTAATCATTATTGAGAACCTTACCCTCACTTGTGGGCCGCCATTCAGGCTCACCGAAAATATCCGTCCTAAGCTTCCTGTCAGCAGGAATTGACTGTTTTTTCTCTCCGGAAAAATAAAAGCGATCAGGAAAAATCTGATAAATAAGACCGCCCTTGAGCCATTCAGGAGTAGTAAAATCCTTCGCAAAAACGGACAACTGCCA
>JAFSDF010000142.1 GCA_017436375.1 Clostridia bacterium
AAAGATCTTTCACTTCGTTCAAGATGACACTTCCGGGAAAGTGTGACGGAAGGGTTACAACAGCGCTGAAAGCGCCACATCGCAGAGCCTCCACTGAAAGGGGAGGTGGCACGGCTGTGCCGTGACGGAGGGGTTTCCTTGCGGACACAATGCATTGTGTCCCTACGATATACACCTTTGTTCGGCGGTGTATCAATGCTTCATTCCCGAAGCTTTACCCGCCCGTTTAGCGTTTAGCACTAAAATAGCGGTGTATCACTTCTTCATTCCCGAAGCCCTGCACGCCATTCTGCATTCTGCATTCCGCATTTATAAAATTAAAAACACCCGGGGAGAAACCGAGTGCTTTTAAAAGGAGAAAATATGAAGAAAACATTATAGTGGAGTAAGCATATTAATCGGGAACTTCCGTTCCTTTCCATGTACCTGTCTCTCAAGTACAGGCATATAATACACCACAAAAAACAAAAAATCAATAGTTTTTTTCAAAAAAATATCGTTTCTACTCTTTGGTTAAATTGTGAGAACATCAATAAATATTTTTGTATAATTTGACGAAACAATTCCTTTTCTTATTAATTGCACCTTTATATTGACATAAAGCGGTCAAATTTGTTATAATGTCATTTATATTGACACCGCCGAGTGCGGTCTTAGACGAAAGGGTGGTTTTATGCCTCACTGTATTCCCGAAAACTATGTTTCTCACCTTAATCTGAGAGAAACAGAAATCGCTATTAAAAAGGTAAAGGACTTTTTCGAAAGAGATCTTGCCATTGAGCTCAATCTTACCCGAGTTTCCGCTCCCCTTTTCGTAGATGCGGACAGCGGTATGAACGATAACCTCAACGGCACTGAAAGGCCCGTAAGCTTTGATGTTTTCAGCGGAAAGAACTTCGAAATCGTTCACTCCCTGGCCAAATGGAAGCGTTTCGCTCTGAAAATGTACGGCTTTGAAAAGGGTGAAGGTCTCTACACGGATATGAACGCTATCCGCCGTGACGAGGACACCGATAACATCCACTCCATTTTCGTGGACCAGTGGGACTGGGAAAAGATTATATCTAAAGAGGAAAGAACTCTCGAAACTCTGAAAAAAACAGTTAAGCTCATTTATGCCGCATTAAGACATACAGAATATTACATAACGAAGGAATATAACTTCATTGGTAATCTTCTCCCCGAAAAGATAACCTTCATTACCTCATCAGAGCTGGAGGAGAAATATCCCGACCTTTCCCGAAAGGACAGGGAATATGCCATCGCCAAAGAGCACGGTGCGGTTTTCATCATCGGTATCGGCGATAAGCTCCGTGACGGCAAGCCTCACGACGGCAGAGCCCCCGACTACGACGACTGGACTCTCAACGGTGACATTATCGTTTACTATCCCCTTCTCGACATCGCTCTCGAGCTTTCATCAATGGGTATAAGAGTCGATGAGGACGCTCTTAACCGTCAGCTTAAGGAAAGCGGCTGTGAGGACAGAAAGTCACTCCCCTTCCATAAGGCGCTTTTAAGCGGTGAGCTTCCTTACACCATCGGCGGCGGTATCGGTCAGTCGAGAATGTGCCTGTTCTTCCTGAGAAAGGCTCACATCGGCGAGGTACAGTCCTCCTACTGGGATGAGGAGACAGTAAAGTACTGCAGAGAGCACGGCGCAGAGCTTCTGTAATAAAGCATTAAGGTGACACCTGAAAAGTGTCACCTTTTTTTCATTTATTTGTATAAGTCAAGTATTTCCTTTTCCGCTTCGGGAGAGCCACTGATAAGCTCACCCTCCATATTCCATGTCAGTCTGCCGTATTTTGCGTGTTCAATAGTTGCGGTGTTTCCATACCAAGACCAGCCGCAGGTGTCGGAATCACCGAATTCATCATTATTGCTGTTTTCATAAAGATCGTAGGCATAAACATAGGCGGGAATTTCATTGTCTGCGTTTCCTTCCTTGGTCCATGCGGTAATTTCTCCTATCTTCAGCTCATCGGAATAAATACCTGTCTCTTTATTTTCGGCACTGATCAAGATAACAGAATTCCAATTATATTCTTCTTTGGAAGGCGGTATAAAGGGAGCCCTGAGAGTAGCCTCGCAGACCTTAACTCCGTCCTCGTCCTTATAATCCACAGAAATACTTCTGGCAGGAGAGCTCTCAAGCTCAACAAAAAACTTATCTTCTCCGTCAGTGCTTCTGTATCTGTAAACCCGTTCCACCTTAACATCCTTCTGCTCGAATACGCAGGCGTGATTAAGGAAAGTCCAGCCGCCCGATAAAATACAGCAGGAAATAACACAGGCAAAAGCCGTCAGAAGCACCTGCTTGATCCTTTTTTTCTTTATCATTATAGTGAAAGCCTCTTTAGTGGATTTCTCCTTTTTTCCGCCTATATCGGCAGAAAGGCTTTCATATTCCTTTTTACACAGCTCGCACTCTTTCAGGTGGGTTTCTACTGTCTCCGCCGTAATCACATTTACCACTCCGTCGTGGTAGAGAGGCAGCAAATCCTCCACTATGGCGCAGTCGAGCTTCTTTGCTTCTTTATTCATAATATCCGTCCTTTCTCATAGCTTCTGTAATTGATTTTTTGGCACGGTGGTAGGTTACTCTTGCCCAGGAGTCCGTTTTAGAAAAAAGCTCTGCTATCTCGGAAAAAGACAGCTCACCGAAAACCCTCAGGGAAAAGACCTCCTTATAGGGCTCCTCCAGCTGATGCAGAATCCGGTGTATATACATAGCCGTGTCCTTTTCCGCGACTGCTTCCTCGATGGAGGTCCTGCTTTCATCGCATACATCCTCATCGAAATCGGAAAAAACCTCGCGCTTCTGCTTTTTCATACTGCTGAGCCATATTCTCTTGGCTATGGCACACAGCCAGGTATACAGACTGCTGTCCCCTGCGAAGCTGTCCGCACCCTTCATCGCCTTCATAAAGGCTTCCTGAGTGATGTCCTTGGCTAAGCTGTCGTCACGGCAGAGACAGAGCACATAACGGTAAACAGCTTCGTACTCCGCAGACAGCACCCTGTCGGAAATTTTATTTTCCTTTTTCTTTTTCATCCTGTCACCTGCCTCGGTTCAAGTTATAACTTTCTTCCGTCATAGATTAGACACACGAAAGAGTAAAACGTTACAGATAAAATGAATATTTTAAAAAAATCTGCCACCGAGGTGACAGATTTTGATTTTTATTTAGCAAAAAGCTCCTTGAGCTTTTCAGTGATGATTTGGAAAAAGCGGGTAAGAAGTCTGATGAAATCCTGGAGAAGTGTGGTCTCCTCCTCTTCCTCGACGGTTATGAAAGGATCTAATGCCTCAGCGTCAGTGGCGGATTTCTGCATAAACTGAGGATATCTCGCATCGCTGTTTATATCCAGATTATTATAGACAATATCATTTACCATCTGCCAGTATGCGGAGTTATTTTCCTCGTGATAAAAGTCCTTTATTATCCAGGTGTTAAGGGGAAGAAGAGAGGTAGAGGCATCTACACATCTGTCAGCGGAAATCATATTGTATTCGGGATAAAGCTTCTGTGCATAGTCTGCAGGTAAGGTCTCACCGCGCATAGAGCAGGTCGCACCGTAGGTCGCATCCTCGAGGTCCATCAGATTATCACTGAGAACATTTCCTGATGCGCTGAGAGGCTTAGCGGCAAAGCCGTATTTAGCGATGATGCCTATATGAATACCCTTTTCCTGTGCTTCGAGCATTATTTCGGGAGCCTTAACCATTACCTCCTCGTGGTAATAGGTGATTTTTTCGATAAGCTTGGCATGGCTGTGATCGGGTGAAGCATAATCCTCACCGTAAATCCATTCCAGTGCCTTATAGAAATATTCGTCCTGTACATAGGCCCACATAGAGGGGAAGGTGCCGAAAATGTCGTGAATTATTTTATTTACGGCTCTCAGAAGAGCTACCTGTACCACGGGCTCGAGACCATATTCGAGGATTACCCCGAGAGCACCCGTTTTATTGAGAACAGACAGGATAAGATTTAAGTCCTCATTCCCTAACATATCATCAGCAAAGCCCACAAGAACATCAGGGTCAAAATTAAATGTACCGCTGAAAAGCTCACCGACGAAATCGATACCGGGAAGAGAGGGTACGCAGAAAAGAACAGAGTCGATGTTATCCCATTCATCTCTGTACTCGTTCATAAACGAGGCTGCGATGGAAGCACCGTGGCTGGAGGATACGAGCTCATAGCGCTCAGAGCCTGTAATTCTCTTTACCTCCTCTATGAAAGCATAAAGCTCATCGGCGAGATCCACGGGGTCGAGACGGCTGTCGTAGCTGAAAACATATTTGCCGTTACCCACATGCTCGA
The DNA here is from genome assembly GCA_017436375.1 of Clostridia bacterium. Lineage (GTDB taxonomy): Bacteria > Bacillota > Clostridia > Oscillospirales > Acutalibacteraceae > UBA6857. The sequence continues at coordinate 4,335 of JAFSDF010000142.1, forward strand.
CGGTACAGGGATCATAGGTTACATTAAACATATTGGTCTTGCCGTCAGGCATAAGAGCTGATTTGCCCATAGTGTCCCACATAACAGAATAAATGACATCGGTAATAATGTCGGGATTATTCTTCTTAATAGCTTCCTCGGCATACTCTTTGAAATTAGCGAGACCTCCGAAAAGTGCTTCGGTGTTAACAGGATAAAAAAGTGAGGTTCTGTCAGGATCACCTACCTCATAAATAGCTCTGGAGCCGATACCGTTGACATAAATCTGAGGCAGATGCTCCTCAGCTTCTGTGGCGAAGGCAGTACCCGTGCAGGAGAAAATCATAATCAGTGCCAGAATAAGACATAATACTTTTTTCATTACTTTAACCTCCGTGAATTTTGTTTCTTTTTTGATATATTTAATATATCACATAATATTTATAAACGCAATAGTTTCCCGGTTATTAACACAATTTCGATATATGTATAGGCAATTCCTTCGCCCTCGAGCCCTATAGTTTACTAAAAAAAGAAGAAAAACAGATGCATTCAGGGCTTATTTTTGTCCCGAATACATCTGTCATATTTTTGTTATCTGTTATTTGCTTTAATACAGCAGGACCCTTGAATTATTCGGCTCTCTGTGCGCCATAGGTAACCTCTACATTCTTTTTAAAGAGAAGGTAATCATACTGAGGTCTCCACTGGTCGCCCTGTTCTACAGCCTTGAAGGCCTCCTCGTCTGCTGCCGCATTGATAACGCTTACGCCCTTAAGCTCGCCGTCCTGTTTGTAGATACAGTCCCAGAAAGCGTGGTGTCCGATATGCTTTACAGAAGCAGGAATGTAAAGATACTGTAATTCCTGATTATAGCTGAAAGCATCCGATTCGATTATTTCGAGTCCTTCGGGAAGTGAAAGGTAAACCTCACCCAGTGCACTCTCATCGGTAAAGTGCGTATCTGTTACAGGCTCTGCTGACTTATAGGAATAAATATTATCCAGAGAGGGTGTATTGCCGTAAGCATCCTTAGGCTCATGAAGCTTGAATACGGAAAGCTTATCACAGACCTTAAGACCCTCGGGAAGATAGAGAACTCTGATGTTTGTGTATGCTAAGGCTGTTTCGCCTAAGGTCTCTACCGTAGAAGGAACCACATAGGTCTGGATGTCCTTGATATACTGCTCTGTGGCATCTGCACGGAACTGCTCTGCCTCATAGCCGTACTTTTCTCTTAAATATTGGTCGTGATTACAGGGATAGTTTATCACTGTCTTCATATCCTTGGAGTAAAGAACGCCGTCCACATCACAGTAGTTAGGATTATTTCCGTCAACCTCAAAGCGTTCAAGTGCCCAGCAGGAATAGAATGACTTTGAGTCAATTTCCTTTACATTGGCACCGATTTTGATTACCTTTACGGTGCCGTCACAGTTGAGAGCATAGGGACCTATAGACTCTACAGGCTTGGTTTCATCGCCTACTACCTCGAAATTGCTTGTAACATCCTCATTTTCACGGTCATAAACGACCTCGGAAACACTGTTGATTTCAAGCTCCGTTATGTAGCCCGTATTACTGAATTTCTCCAGCTGATAGCCTGTTTCCGTCTGCTTGTACTCAAAGGTCTCTCTCTGTACCGTACGGACGGAGAAATACATAGAAAGGGAAACCGCAACAAGAATAACCAGTGTAAATATAATCTTTTTCAATGTGAAATTCTTATAAGGCTTATTGATGTGCGGCGCGGCAAGACCGGGTACCTGATAGGTCCAGATCTCATCCTCGGGAATATCAAGGTGGATTTCTTCGGTAGCGGGAGCAGTATTTTCTTTATTCTTTTTACTCATAGCTTTAACCTCCTTAACCTAAGTATCCGCCTGAAGCGGCAATGCCTTCTTCTTTAGCCTGCTTTTCGGTAACCTCTGCACGGCGTTTGAGCACTTCCATAACCATATTCTGCTTTTTGCTGTCGTAATCCCAGAAAAGGTAAGGAATAGTCATAAGGAAGAAGCCGATAACATCCACAAGGATGGGAATAACGATGATATTTCTTCTGGCCGAGTCAATGAAGAGAACCTCCATATTACTGTTGTAGCCGTATTTGAGAAGAAGAAGAGGAATAATAAGTCCTACAAAAGATGTAATAGGACCTGTAAACCAGCCGAATACACCTGCGAAGCTTTCGAGTCTTTCACCGGAAAGATACATCTGATAGTCGCCGATTCGTACATTCATATCGTGACCTGCAGTGGTGGGAACAGTCTTGGTCATTTCCATAAAGAACAGAACTACTACACAGATAGTACCGCAGAGCATCAGATTTTCACCTGTGAACCACATAGCCAGAGCGATAATAAGGTTACCCAGACCTCTGGTTACCTGATAGAAAATCATAATCTGCTTATAGGAGAATCGCTTCAGGAAGTAGGGTGAAAGGAAATCGGGCGGTGTACCTGCAAAGGAAATGAGTGCCACGATAAGCGAATAAGGAAGGCCCTCGAGACGGAAGGTAAACAGATAAAGTATCGTAGCCAGAGGCAGCATACCGTTACCCAGAGAGTCGATAAGTCCTACCACGGTGTTAATGAGGAGATATTTATTCTTTAGAACACCGAACATACCGTCCCAGAATTTGATCTGTGCTTTCTTTTCTACAGGCGGCTGAGGAATTCTTTCCTGAATTCTGCCTGCGAAATACATAGTAAATGCAGCAGAAGCAATAAAGGTTATAGGAATAACAAATCTGTACATATTAATATCTGCCCAGCCGTGACGCAGAGCGCCGATAATGGCGGGAAGGAAAATAGACAGAACGGAATGGAAAATGTGAGAAAGCTTTACAGGATAGCTTCTTACGAGAATTCTTTCCTGTAAATTGGGGCTGATGCTCTTGGTGCAGGTCTCCATATTGTTTGCAAAGCCAAACACATTATAGGTGGCGAACATAAGGTTTGCAACCCAAACTCTCGTAGCAACATCGGGGATGTTATAAACGGGAAGCCAGCCCACAAGGATAACCATTATACATTTGGGAACCACGTCACAGTACAGAGAATACTTATATCTGCCGTACTTCGGAACAAGCTTTTTACGCCAGAAAATATTTCTTGCACCCACCCAGCCTGTGTAAAGGAAGTGAGTACCGAAGGTTTTAAAGCAGGCTGTCGCACTCAAGCCCTCGAGTCCGTTGAGATATGTAATGAAGGGGCTCGCCTGATTAAACAGAAGTGAGTAGTCGAACAGTATGGTAGATATACCGAACAGCATCATCAGTCCGTAAACGAGATAGATTTTCTTTTCGGTCTTTTTAGGCATAAAGCCCAGATTATCACATACCAGCCACCAGATGAGAGCTGAAATATAGCCTAAGGGCATATTCAGAATACCGATAACCGAGAAGGTAAGGTACGGCAGCTTATAATGATACATAATAAGATAACAGGTCGCCCAGAAGCCCACATATTCGAGAACCTTTGAACCTGTGTAGTTACTGCCGACGGCCAGTACCACATCCTTATATTCTTTATAAGGAACATACTTACCTTCAGCAGGGGTGTTCCAATGGGTTTTGATCTCCGTAAAAAGCCATTTGGCTTTACCGGCTAACCCTGCAACAGGATTGGACATTTTTATTTTCTCCTTTCTTATACAAAACCGAAACGCAGATTTTTCTGCGTTCAGTCCATTTATACAATAGTATCACAGTTGATTAATTATATCAACATTCTTTTCAAAAATAAGATAAAATTTATACAAAATTAACAATAAATATCCTGCTGTTTTATGTTAATTTTTTTCGAATAATTTACCTTGAGGTTGACAACCGAAGGATAAAGTTGTATCATATATAATGTATAATAATGGATTAGTATATACTTGATTACATAAATACGATTTTTTCAGACAGGAGCGAAAAAAATGAAAAAAGCAACGGCAATTTTTCTTGCAGTTTTTATGATTCTTATAACCGCCCTTCCTATGAGTGTTTCAGCGGTCGTTGTTTCCTTTGAAGACGGCCTCACACTCAATCCCGGTAACACACGGAATCCCAACCCTGAGTATAATTTTGCCTGGCTTGACCAGCTCTTTGTCAGAACAGATGCTATGGAGGTGGCTCCGTCAAAGCTGACTCCCACTCCCTCAGATAATCCCTACAGCCATACATACGAGGAATTCACCAAGGAATGTGACCGCTATATCGCCCTTTACTCTGCTGACGAGGAATCCTTCGAGAGCATCTATTCCGCCATAACTGAAATGGTTTATTACACCGTAGTATCGACAGGTATGACCGATAACTTCGACAAAATGTGTTCCGTTCTTACCAAAAACGGAATCGAGCTTCCCTACGAAGCCTCCGCAGAGGATAAAATGAAAATCGGTATCGTTTACGCAGCTATAGAGTTCAATGCCCTTTACACAATATACGAAAAAGAGATCGAGCTTCCCGCAGGAATTTCTCTTGATGCCGCTACAGCCGTTATTATCGGAACCCTCACCGGTGTAAGCGTTCCCTCCGGAGTAGACTCTATGGCAGGCCTCGGTGTTCAGGCAGTAAAGCAGTACCTTGGCGACTTCGTTTACATCCCTCTTTCCGATAACCCGTCAGCGGAGGAGCTTTTCTACTTCCTCAAGGTCGCTGTAATAACAGAGGACGGAGACAGTGTTCCCCTCACCAAATATAGCAAGGTGACAGAGGCTGATAAGGAATATGTTGACTACAAATATTTCGCAACCATCCTCTCCTCAGCCTACGATGTAGAAATCGATTACGAGGCTCTCTACTTCGCTTCACAGAGCGAAAATGAGCTGGCTGTTCAGCGTCTTGTCCTCGAGACTATGCTAAATGAAAAGGGTGTCTCCTACTCCGAAACAGCTTCTACGGAAAAACTCTTTAAGCTCGCTTGCAAAAACGGATACTTCGCTCTCGAGCAGGAATTTTTCAGTGATATTCTCAGCTATAAGCTCGAGGTCGCACCCTCATGTCAAAAGATATGGTTTACCCCCATAACTATCGGCGACCAGCTCAACGGCGGAAGCAAAGAGCCTATTTCCATATATCTCCAGGGACAGTCTGTAGCCCCCGGCTCTACCACAGCAGTCTCTCTTGACACAGCAGAGAAAGAGGAAACAATCTTCCTCGAGGTAAATTATACTCAGGGCAGCAAGCACGACACCGCTCTTTATGAGTTTAAAATCATAAAAAAACCTGCTCTTGAGAATGCAGAGAAAGCCACAGATGTAGTCGGTCAGGTTCAGGGAATGGTAAACAACCTCATTCCCACCGACAACGAAAAGGCTTCTGAAATCGTAGAAAGTGTTTTCAGTGGAATCGGCGTAACAGCAGGACAGACAACTGTATCCGACTACGCTCAGGATATTCTTTCCACCTACGGCAGTGACAGTCCGTCCGCCAATGACACTACAGCCTCCGATTATTATGACGGTGATTATCTCGGACAGCTTCTGGAGGGCATTTACGAAACCGATGCAAACGGTAATGTCATCACTACCAAAACCTACTCCGTAACCACTGAGGAAAACGAGGAGGACGGCGAAGGCTTCCTTCAGCAGGTGACACAGACCGTAGCGGAAAATCCCGAAATCGTCGCCGCACCGACAAGCCTTATCGCTCTGGGCGGTCTTATCGGCTTTATGATGAATAAAAAGCATAAGGACAGCTTAAGACTTGATAGCGAAGACGAAGAGAATACCGAAGCTGAATAATATGCTTACAGCCACGGATTTTACCGTGGCTGTTTTTTTATGCCTTCTTCCGTAAAAGAGCGATTTAATTTTACGCGGGGGCCAAGCCCCTGTACACAGGGAACAGCGGCACCCGCAGGGTGCCGCTGTTGACCGTTCACGGTCGCTTGGCCCCCCTTGCGGTAAAGCACCACCGTACCTCCACGAAAAAACAGCCGCTCTCCACGGAGGAAAACGGCTGTAGTATTTTTATTGCTTATCAGTCAAACTTAATTACTCTGATAACATTTTCACCCTGTGAAATTTTTTCGACAGTTTCATCGCTGAGATGTGAGGGTGTATCAACGAGAGTACAGGCATAATCACCCTTTGAGCGGTTAGCCATGTGATCGATATTGATACCCTGATCAGAAATAAGGGTGGTAATGGAAGAAAGAATATTGGGAAGATTCTTATGGAGAACGAGAAGTCTTCCGCCCTCACTTCTTGCCATTTCAATATCGGGATAATTAACACTGTTTTTGACATTACCGTTAAGAAGGAAATCCTCTATCTGATGAGCCGCCATAACAGCACAGTTATCCTCAGACTCAGCAGTAGAAGCACCGAGATGAGGTGTGGTGATAATGCCGGGAACATTGATTGTTTCCTCTGTGGGGAAGTCAGTAACATAACAGCTTACCTTGCCGCTTTCAATGGCTTCCTTGATGTCTGCGTTATTGACGAGGTCTGCACGGGAAAGATTGATAATCTTTACGCCGTCCTTCATCTTAGCGATAGATTCCTTATTAATCATACCTCTCGTCTTTTCATTTGAAGGAATATGAAGGGTAATATAGTCGGCATTGGCATAAATCTCATCGTAGCTTGAAGCCTTGTTAATTGACCTTGAAAGATGCCATGCTGCTTCGACAGTGAGGAAGTTATCACAGCCTAAAACCTTCATACCGAGGCTTTTAGCTGTGTTTGCTACGAGACCGCCTATTGCACCGAGGCCGATAACGCCGAGGGTTTTGCCTGCTATTTCGTTACCTGCGAAGGCGCTCTTTCCCTTCTCGACCTGCTTTGCCACATTTTCTGTAAGGCCGTTAGCCCAGGCGATGCCGTCTACTATCTTTCTCGAAGCCAGGAGAAGAGATGCTACGGTAAGCTCCTTAACGCCGTTTGCATTAGCACCGGGAGTATTAAAAACGATAATACCCTTTTCGGCACATTTGTCGAGAGGAATGTTATTCACACCCGCACCGCAACGGACAATGGCTTTAAGATTATCAGCGAACTCCATATCATGAAGAGATGCGGAGCGCACCATTATGCCGTCGGGATTTTCGATGCTGTCACCGATTTCGAAGGCCTCTTTGTTAAGCTGATCAAGACCGATAGCGGCGATTTTATTCATTGTTTTAATTGTTTTCATTTCTTTCTCTCCCCTTTATAATTATGCCTTGGGATTTTCTGCGGCAAACTTTTTCATAAATGCTACGAGAGCCTCTACACCCTCATAAGGCATAGCGTTATAAATGGATGCTCTCATACCGCCTACACTTCTGTGTCCCTTAAGGTTTTTGAGTCCTGCCTTGTCTGCCTCGGAAGCGAACTTTTTGTCGAGGTCTGCGTCACCTGTAACGAAGGTAACGTTCATCATTGAACGGCTTGCCTTTTCTGTAGGTGCGATGTAGTAATCCTGTGAGTCAAGATAGTCATAAAGAAGTGCGGCTTTCTTTTCGTTGAGCTTTTTCATTTCTGCCAGACCGCCGATTGACTTGATCCACTCGTAAACGAGCTTTGCCATATAAATGCAATAGCAGGGAGGAGTGTTATACATAGAGTCATTGTCGGCCATAAGCTTATAGTCGAGCATGGCCGGTGTATCCTCTCTGGCATTACCTATAAGATCCTCACGGACGATAACGATAGTAAGACCTGCGGGAGCCATATTCTTCTGAGCGCCTGCGTAGATGAGACCGAAGCGGGAAACGTCAACAGGCTCGGAGATTATGCAGGAAGACATATCGGCAACAAGGGGAATGTCGCCGGTGTCGGGAATATAGTCGAACTTGGTACCGTAGATGGTGTTGTTGAA
>JAFSDF010000143.1 GCA_017436375.1 Clostridia bacterium
CGGGGAGAGCGAGAGTAACATCAAGCTCCTCTGTAGCTGCGATGTCAAATTTACCGGGAGCGTCCATAGTGAGGTTAGCTGAGTCGCCGCCGCCGATGGGGAATTTGTTTTCCTCTGCTTCGTCTGCATAGGTAGCCCATACTGCATTGAGAACTGCTGTGGCATCTGCATAAGAGGATGCACCTGTGTCGTCATTGTTTCCGCCGCCGCAGGCTGCGAAAAGAACGAGAACTACTGCTAACGAGAGAATGATTGCTGTAAACTTTTTCATTTTGTGAGTCTCCTAATCTTCTGTTTGTATTTTCGGCTTACACCGAGAGGCATTATATCATAAACTTTCCGTTAATTCAAACCTTTTGCCTAAAATTAACCTATTGTACATATTTAATTGCTTTTCAGAACAAGTATTGGCCGAAATGAAGTATTTATAAATAAAAATGTTGACTTGCCGTAAAAAGCGTGATATAATAAGCCGAACAAACTCACAGGAGGTACATATTATGAAGCGTATCAAGACAATGGAAACAAAGAATCTTTGCTCTTCCGCAAAGAACGGCGGCTGCGGCGAATGCCAGACATCCTGCCAGTCTGCATGTAAGACAAGCTGCGGTATTGCTAACCAGCAGTGCGAAAGCAAGCAGAAATAAGATTTGATTAACGGATGTGCCGCCGACTTATACTCGGTGGCATTTTTCTGTGAAACAGAAGGTGAGGGAAACCAAAGCGATAAGGTTTGACACGGCACATTTTCGCCATCTCCGTCAGACAAAACTGCAAATGAAAAATTCAGGCTTATCAGATCTGCTTTCCTCATCTTAAGAAAGGAATAAAAAATGATACATTCGTATAAACTCGGCGGATTTAATATCGTTCTTGATATATGCTCAGGCTCCGTTCACGCAGTGGACGAGGTTGCCTATGATATTATCAATCTCTACGAAAAGGAAGATAAGGAAAAAATAATCTCTCTTATGCTTGAAAGGTACGGCGACAGAGAGGATGTTACGAGAGAAGAATTGGAGCTTTGCTTTGAGGACATCGAGGAGCTTAAAAATGAGGGCAAGCTCTTTTCCGAGGACACCTTTGAGCCTATGGCGGGTGAGCTAAAGAAAAAGAGTGCAGGCATCGTAAAGGCTCTCTGTATTCACATAGCTCACACCTGTAATCTTAACTGCTCCTACTGCTTTGCCAGTCAGGGTAAATACCACGGCGACAGAGCGATGATGAGCTTTGAGGTGGGCAAGCAGGCCTTTGATTTTCTTATCGCTAATTCGGGTACGAGAAAGAATTTGGAGGTTGACTTTTTCGGCGGTGAGCCTCTGATGAATTTCGATGTGGTAAAGGAGCTGGTAGCCTATGCCAGAAGCATCGAAAAACAGCACGGTAAAAATTTCCGCTTCACTCTCACTACTAACGGTGTGCTTATCGACGACGATGTAATAGACTTCGCCAATAGGGAAATGAGTAATGTAGTTCTCAGCCTTGACGGCAGAAAGCAGGTGCACGACCGCTTCCGTGTGGACTATAACGGAAAGGGAAGCTGGGAAAAGATAGTACCCAAGTTTCAGAAGCTTGTCGAAGCCCGCGGCGGTAAAAACTACTATATGCGAGGCACCTTCACCCACCATAATCCCGACTTTCTCGAGGATATAAAGGAGATGCTTTCTCTCGGCTTTAAGGAGCTGAGCATGGAGCCTGTGGTCTGTGCCGAGGATGATCCGTCTGCTCTTACCAAGGAGGATCTTCCCGTAGTGATGAAGCAATACGAGGATCTCGCTGAGCTGATGCTGAAAAAGCATAGGGAGGGCGACGGCTTTACCTTTTATCACTATATGATTGACCTTAAGGGCGGTCCCTGTATCTACAAGCGTATTTCAGGCTGCGGCTCGGGTACCGAATATATGGCTGTTACTCCCTGGGGCGACCTTTATCCCTGTCACCAGTTTGTAGGTGAAGAAAAATACAAGCTCGGCGATGTATGGCAGGGTGTAACTAACACCGATATACAGAATGAGTTTGCAGAGTGTAATGTGTATACCCGTGAGGAATGCCGCAGCTGCTGGGCGAGATTATACTGCTCGGGCGGATGTGCCGCCAATGCCTACCACGCTACAGGCAGTGTAAAGGGTATATATGCCACAGGCTGTGAGCTTTTCAAAAAGAGAATGGAATGTGCCATTATGCTCGAAGTGGCCAAGACATTAGGTTAGATTACTGTCACCATAGGAGAATAAAATGAAAACTCCCCTCAATGATTTTCTCGAAGAATATGTAAAAGAAAACAAAACACGCTTTCATATGCCCGGTCATAAAGGTCGGGCATTTATCGGCGTTGAAAAGTATGATATAACCGAGGTGGAAGGTGCAGATGTGCTTTACGCTGCTGAGGGAGTGCTGAAGGAGAGTATGGAAAATGCCTCCACTCTTTTCGGCACGGGAAAAACTCTTTACAGCACTGAGGGCTCGTCTCTTTCCATCCGTGCTATGGTTTATCTGCTGAAGCTTTATGCACTGTCACAGGGCAGAAATCCGAAAATAGCCGCCTTCCGTAATGCCCACAAGACCTTCATTACTGCCTGTGCTCTGACAGGTACGGAGATAGAGTGGCTCTACGGCAAAGAGAATAAGGGTATTACCTGCTGTAATATTTCGGCAGACGAGGTCAGATCTTATCTTGACCGCACCGAAGAACTGCCCGCGGCTGTCTATGTGACCTCGCCCGACTATCTGGGCAATATGGCTGACATAAAGGCTCTCTCCGCCCTGTGCCGTGAAAAGGGGATAATCCTCGCTGTGGACAATGCTCACGGTGCTTATCTTAGTTTTCTGCCCGAAAATCTTCACCCCATTCATCTCGGTGCGGATATATGCTGTGATTCGGCTCATAAAACCTTGCCTGTTCTTACCGGCGGTGCTTATCTGCATATTTCAAAGACGGCACCCGACCTTTTCAGCGAAAAGGCGGAATATGCTCTCTCGCTTTTTGCCTCTACCAGTCCGTCTTATCTGATTCTTTGCTCTCTGGACAAGATAAACAGCCTGCTCGCTGATGATTATGCCGAAAAGCTCGCTTCTTTTACAGAAAAGGTACAGAGTCTGAGGAATAAGCTTGTCCGGATGGGGTATGCCTTTATTGGTGACGAGCCTTTAAAGCTGACCTTCGACAGCAAAAAATACGGCTATAAAGGCACGGAGCTTGCACAGTATCTTCTGCATAATAGTATAGTATGCGAATTTTCCGACAGGGACTACACGGTGCTGATGCTTACCGACAGTAATTCAGAGCAGGATTTTGACCGCCTGCTGAAGGCTCTCGGAGCACTGCCGAAAAAAGAAATGCTGACAGAAGCTCCTCCCGAAATCACTGCGCCCGAAAGAGTGTTGCCTCTGTCAGACTGCATTTATCTGCCTACGGAAAGGATAAGTACGGAAAAGGCGCTCGGCAGAGTCTGCGGAAGTATAAATATCAGCTGTCCGCCTGCCGTTCCTGTAGTAATCGCCGGTGAGCGCATCGGTAAAGAGCAGACAGACCTGTTGAAGTATTACGGGATAGAGGAAGTGGAGGTAGTACACCCTTTCGTCACTCCGTGACACTTTCCCTTTCAGGGACAGCAGAAAGGTCGCAACGGAATGTCGCCCCTGAAAGGGGAGATGTCAGCGACAGCTGACAGAGGGGTTGTTCCCCACCAACTACGGCAACACAGCCGTAGTTTTCTTTTTTGCCCAAAATCCTCCCTCGAAAATTGTACAAAAAGTCTCGCATTAATCCATTGACAAAAATTGCCTTTGGATATACAATTATTATGTATAATTGGCTGTGTATAACTATATAGCTTGAATTGCTAAAAAAGAAAAAACACTCTGCCTACAGGAAGGTCAGACCTGATGAGTGATTTGTTCTTTCAGGCAAGATACGGAAAAACCTTTTAAAGCCTCGCCTGAAAGGAGAGGTGTCAGCCGACAGGCTGACGGAGAGGTAACTCTAAAAAGGAGATGATCAGAAAATGAAAAACAAAACCTTTAAAAAATCACTATCAGTTATTATGGCAGTGCTGATGCTTATGTCCTCCTGGGTGTTCTTCCCGGGTATGGTTATATTTGAGGCAGAGGCGGCTGAGACAGTGGGTGTAACCACATCCTTTACACTGAGTCCTAACGGAAACAGAGGTATCCCTGCCGATGATCCCAGTTGGATTCGGCTTGCTCTTACCGGTGAAAGCAGTGCCGCCGGTACATCTGTCGTGCTTTTCAGATTCAGTAATGAAGAGCTTCAGAGGCTCGCAGATAAGGATGAAGTAAATCTGCAGTTTTACGCTTACTCCTGTAACAACAGATTATCACATAATAATGTTGGTGTTACCGTTAATGCTGATATATACTATATTGCTCAGAACGCTGATTTTGTAAATAATCAAGGTACAAGTGCTAATGTTACAGATACCGGTAACAGCGTCTTAGGAACTGATTATACCTATGAAAATGCTCAGAACAGTGCTAAAAGCTATTTCGGACTGTCTGATGCTAACTTTGTAGGCTCCTTTGAGCAGCCGACTATTAACGGTCAGGGTGATGCTTCACTCAGAACCGGTGATGCTAATTATATGTACCCTGTTACAGACATAGTTAAGGAGAAAGCCGCCGCAGGCGAGGATCTCTCCTTTATCGTTATGCTCAGACAGGGCTATTCCTGCTCCGGTGACAGAGGCTGGTCTGATATTTACATAGATTCAGATTCTATAGCTCTTTCGGACGGCAATATTATGCTCGACCAGCTGAAAAGTATGATTGAAGCTTATGAAGGTTATTTTGAGGATGGCACCTTTTATACGAATCTTCAGAATAACTATAAGGCTTATAACGATGCGAAGCGTTATTATGATGCTGTCAAATACGGCGGCGTGGAGTTTTATACTGCCACTGCTCAGAGCTATATGTCTGCAATCGATACCGCTATAGCAAATACGGGAGATAACCCCACTTATGTCGATTATCTTAATGCCAATATCACCAGCCGTGACGGCAGCTCTGTAAGTGCCGCTTACAGAAAGAATGTTATCTGGTACCCTTGGGATTTCTCATGGGATATTACTTCTAATAGCGCGAGACCTACGATTCAGGATACATATTTCTATTTTACTATGCCTAATACTATCGTCGGTATTACCGATGACAGTGAAACCACCTTCCCGCTTCACAGCTTCTTCTGGACGGCAACAGGCAGCCGTTATGTAAGATATGTTATTGCCGGCTCAGGTACCATAAGCAGCGGTGTCGTCGGCTCGAGTGATTTCTCCACTATGGCACCCTGGAAAATTTCTGATGATAGCAATAGACATACTACCAGTGGCCTTGCCCCCGGAACGGATGGCTTCGGTGGCTGGGTATTTGAGAAAAACTATCGCACAGATGTTTCTCTTAAAAACGCAGAGAGCAACAGTGATAACTTTAGTTATGGTCAGAAATATGTATATCAGATATCATCCTATGCTCAGATCAATAAGTCAACCATCGGAGTAGATGCCTTAAATACCTATAAAAAGGTTGACCAAGGCTTTACCTTTGCTACGGCTAATATGGCAAACCAAAGTGGAGGTAGTTATAAGTCAGATTACGGTAACCACTATGCAAGCTCCTACCTGAATTACGGCGGTGCTCTCCATGTCGTCTATATGGACACATATAAGAAGAACTATCAGAACTGGAAAACGCTTATTCCCGCTATTTCCTATAAGGACTATAACGGCTTTGTTTACAGCGATGCCACAAATGTAACAACACATCTTGATGATGCTTCAGCTATTCGTCTTGACCTTAATCTTACTGAGGCAAACCGTGTCGGAAGCATCGATTCGACTGTTACCGTCTGGGCAACAAATGTAAACAGAGGTGCAAACTACCTCGCAAACGCTAAAAACGCAGGCACCACGAGAGTAACACCCAAATATCTCGACCTTATAGATGCTATTACGGCTTCCGACAGCATCTACTCAGCAGGTAACACCAAATATACTGCTGAAAGCTGGAATGCTTTTGCGGCCGCTTATGAAGCCGCCCAAGCACACATGGCTTCACTTGATCCCTCAGGCTCTGATGAACAGTACAGCTCAGATGCTACAGCTATCGGCAACCTTGCCACTGATCTTAATAATGCAAGAAATGCTCTTACTGTAAGAACATACGACATTACCTTCGATAACCTTATTGATTTCCGTGATTGGAACACGACCTCTGCATCAAATGCAGTTATTTCAGCTGTTACAAACGGCGGCTTTACCCTCACATCAAATGAAGGTGTAGGCGAAGGTACATCGAGCTCACCCTTCTTTGCAGTACAGCCCGGTAAGCAGTATAAGATTGATATGGACTTCGAAGGCGACGGCTGGGATGTTTATATCTTCTTCTGCGATGCAAACGGTAATTGGATAGATTTTGCTGACGGTCCGACTAACAGATACTCTTCAAATGGCTCTACCGGTATAGATAAGGATAATGCTGTATTTACCGCACCGAATAAGAGCGAAGTCGTAAAAGCACAGATCCGTGTCGATGCCAACGGCTCAAATAATTCAGTAACCTTCAGCAATATCCGCGTTTATGAAGAGGGCACTGTGGTTGACGGTGTTTCCTATGTCGAAGCAAAGACATACAGTCATGGCGATCCTCTCGGAGCAAAACTTTCCGTACCCACTAAGGAAGGCTACACCTTCAACGGTTGGTGGGTTGACTCTATCAATACTAACGGAGTGAAGGATGCGGGCGAGCAGGTTACTGACGGAGAAGGTAATGTTGTTACTGATCTTCAGAACTTCGGCATCACTCAGGACTGGGTGCTTTACTCCGAATGGACTATCAATAAATATACCGTTACATGGAAAAATGAAGACGGTACAGTTCTCGAAACAGATACTGATGTAGAGTACGGCACGACACCTACCTACGACGGTGCTACACCTACTAAGGCGGCCGATGCACAGTATACCTACACCTTTAAGGGCTGGTCACCGACAGTTTCAGCAGTAACAGGTGATGTAGTCTATACGGCTACTTATGACAAAACAGCGAACAAATACACAATCAAGTTCGTTAATGAAGACGGCACAGAGCTTCAGTCAAGTGAAGTAGCTACAGGCGAAATACCTGTATACACAGGCACTACACCCACTAAAGCATCAACAGCTGAATATACCTATATCTTTGCAGGCTGGTCTCCTGAAATTGCAGCAGTAACAGGCGATGCAACCTACACAGCTACCTACACAGCGACCAAGAATAAATACACTGTTACCTGGCAGAATGAAGACGGTACAGTCCTCGAAACCGATACTGATGTAGAGTACGGAGCGACACCCGTTTATAACGGTGCTCAACCTACCAAGACAGCGACTGCACAGTACACTTATACTTTCAGCGGCTGGTCACCGACAGTTGATAAAGTGACAGGTAATGCAACCTACACAGCACAGTTTAAAGAGAATTTAAGAAGCTACACCGTTACATGGAAAAATGAGGACGGAACAGTTCTCGAAACAGATGAAAATGTTCCCTACGGTAACACTCCACGGTATGACGGCGAAACACCTGCTAAGGAAGCAACTGAACAGTACACATATACCTTCTCAGGCTGGACACCGACAGTTTCAGCAGTAACAGGTGATGTGACCTATGTTGCACAGTTTGAGTCAGCTCTTAACAAGTACACTGTTATATGGCAGGATTATGACGGTACAGTCCTCGAAACCGATACTGATGTAGAGTACGGTGCCACACCTACTTATGACGGCGAAACTCCCGTCAGAGAAGCAACTGCACAGTATACCTATACCTTTAAGGGCTGGAGTCCCGATGTTTCAGAGGTAACAGGCGCAGTAACCTATACTGCTGTATATACTGAAACAGTAAATGAATACACTGTTACATGGAAAAACGAAGACGGAACAGTTCTCGAGACAGATGAAAATGTTCCTTACGGTACAATGCCTGAATATAACGGCACTGTACCCACTAAGGACGCAGATGCACAGTACACCTATACATTCAATACATGGGATACAGCAGTTTCAGAGGTTAAGGGAGATATCACCTATACCGCTACTTATAACAAGACAGTAAACAGCTATAAAATCAAGTTTGTAGACGAGGACGGTACTACAGTTCTTTACGAGCAGACTATTGACTATGGTGCAACACCCGTTTATGCCGGTAACACACCTACCAAGGCGGCAGATGCGCAGTACACTTATGAATTTGACGGATGGACTCCTGCTATTGCTACTGTAACGGGAGAAGCTACCTATAAGGCAACATACAAGTCAACGCTCAGACAGTATACTGTTACATGGGTTGACGGTGACGGAAAGACACTCGGTACAGATACTCTTGATTACGGTGCAACACCCGCTTATACAGGCGAAACACCTACCAAGACAGCAACTGCACAGTACACATATACATTTAATAATAACTGGTCACCCGAAATCGCAGAAGTAACGGGGAATGTGACCTACACTGCACAGTTCGACTCAACAGTAAACAGCTACACCGTCACCTGGCAGAATGATGACGGCTCAGTAATCGATACCACCACAGTCGAATATGGCACAGTTCCCACTCATTCAGATGCAACTAAGGCGGCTACCGCAGAGTACACCTATACATTTGCAGGTTGGTCTCCCGAAGTAGTAGCAGTTACAGGCGATGCAACCTATAAGGCAACCTATACAGCTACAAAGAACAGCTACACCGTCACATGGCTTAATGATGACGATTCAGTAATTGATACCACCACAGTCGAATATGGCACAGTTCCCACTCATGCAGATGCATCTAAGGAAGCTACCGCAGAGTACACCTATACATTTGCAGGCTGGACTCCCGAGGTTGTAGCAGTTACAGGCGATGCAACCTATAAGGCAACCTATACAGCTACAAAGAACAGCTACACCGTTACATGGGCAAATGTAGACGGTAACGGTAAAACTGAAACCTCTACTGTGGAATATGGTGAAATGCCTGTATATTCAGGTACTCCCAGTAAGGAGGCAACCGACGAGTATACCTATACTTTTAAAGGTTGGGATCCTGAAGTAGCAGCAGTTACAGGCGATGTGACTTACACTGCACAGTTTGAGGAAGCAAAGAACAGCTATACCATAACCTTTATAGACGAAGACGGCACAGAGCTCCAGTCAAGCGAAGTAGCCTACGGTGAAACACCTGTTTATGACGGTGAAACACCCACCAAGGCGGCAGATGCACAGTATACTTACATTTTCACAGGTTGGACGCCTAAAATCGCAGAAGTAACAGGCGATGCGACATACACAGCTACCTACAGAAGTACCGTAAACGAATACACAATCAAGTTCGTAAACGAAGACGGCACAGAGCTCCAGTCAAGTAAAGTAGCCTACGGTGAAACACCTGCATATACAGGTGAAACACCCACCAAGGCGGCAGATGCACAGTATACCTACACCTTTGCAGGCTGGGATCCTGAAATAGTAGCAGTTACAGGTGATGCAACCTACACTGCTACCTACAGCAGTACCGTAAACGAATACACAATCAAGTTCGTAAACGAAGACGGCACAGAGCTCCAGTCAAGCGAAGTAGCCTACGGTGAAACACCTGTTTATGACGGTGAAACACCCACCAAGGCGGCAGATGCACAGTATACTTACATTTTCACAGGTTGGAC
>JAFSDF010000144.1 GCA_017436375.1 Clostridia bacterium
AAGAGCATATACCGACACAAAGACAGACGGCAGAATCTGGGGCGATTACTCAAAGACATTTGAAACCGCCACCAAGTGCAAAGCTCCTACACTCAGTGCTGTTCAGACAACAACGGCAATTACTCTTAAGTGGGGCAAGGTAAAGGGTGCGGACGGCTACAGAGTTTTCAGGTACAATACAAAAACAAAGAAATACGAAAAGGTCAAGGATGTGACGGGCACCTCACTTAAGATTTCCAAGCTTTCAGCAGGTAAAAAGTATAAGTTCAAGGTAAGAGCCTACACCAAAGCCGACAGCACAATCTGGAGTGATTATTCAAAGGTATTTGAAACTGCCACAAAATGCAAGACCCCATCAATCAAAAAGCTTACAACAACCAAGGGTAAGGCTTCCTTCACCTGGTCAGATGTAAGCGGTGAAAGCGGCTATCAGGTTTACTATTCAACAAAAAAAGACAGCGGATACAAGAAGGCTGCTTCCTACAAAACAATCGTAGTAAAGGGCTCAAAGAGTAAGCTCACAAGCGGTAAAAAGTATTATTTCAAGATCAGAGCTTACACAAAGACGGAAAGCGGAACGGTTTATTCATCCTGGAGTGCTGTGAAGAGTATAAAGGTTAAGTAAATATTCAGCGCCGGGAGTCCTTTGCGGATTACATCAAGCAGCTCACCGACGGGCGGTTGGCATTACTGCCGACTGCCCGTTTGTGGACTAAAGAAAGGAAAAAATTCTTATGAATAAAGCATTTAAAATCTTATCCCTTTCATTTGTGCTTCTGCTCGGCACGGTGTTTTTCGCCTTCGGCACTTCGGCGGCAAATGAAAACGGCATTCTGTACAGTGTCAGCGGCGGCGAAGCAACCGTTACCGGTGTTGATGAAACCGTTACGGGCGATGTTGTCATTCCCGCTGAGCTCGGCGGCTATCCCGTAACGGCCATCGGAAACGAGGCCTTTGAGTCCAACTATAATATCACCTCTATTATAATCCCCGAGGGTGTAGAGACTATTGGTGAGCGTTGTTTTTATTGGTGCGATTGGCTTGAAAAAATCCGGTTTCCCGCAACACTTGAGTCTGTAGGAGAGTGGGCATTTTACCGCAGTTACATACGGGAGCTTCATATTCCTGACATCGCTTCCTATTCACAGATAGAATATGAAAATGCTTTTTCTCATCCTTTCTGCTATGATGATGAAGACGGCTTTGAATATTGGGGGGAAGAATATGAAAAGAAGCTTTATATCGGAGACAGCGCTGAAACTGTGACGGATATTGTCATCCCGGAGGGTATTGAAAGAATTGGAGCTTATGCTTTTAATAATAACAGCTTTCTCAAATCGGTTGTTCTCCCTGATACGCTGACAGAAATCGGCGAAGAAGCCTTTTATGAATGTGAAAATCTCGAAAGCGTAAGCTTTGGCGACAGCCTTGAACACATATACGAGGGAGCCTTTGAAGCTTGTGAAAGCCTCGGTAATTTTACTCTGCCCGACAGCCTTCTGACTATCGGTGAGTGGGCCTTCAGCGGCAATTATGCAATGACAGAAGTCACTATTCCCGATAAGGTCAGGGAAATTCACTTAGGTACCTTCAGCTATTGTGAGGCTCTTGCCGAGGTAAATATCGGTTCAGGGGTGGAAGTAATCGGTCAGGAGGCATTTGAGAATATAGCTGCCACGGAGTTTATAATTCCGGATAATGTTAAGTCTCTCGGAAACCATCTTTTTTACGGCAGCGAAAAGCTTGAAACCGTAGTTATCGGTGACGGACTTACTCAAGCCGGCGACTGGATGTTTAATGAATGCTATAACCTTAAAAATGTCACTCTCGGTGACGGTCTCACTGAGCTTTCTGATAAGTTCTTTAAAATCTATGATCATGTTGACGATACAAAGGATAAATGGATAAAGCTTGAAAGGCTCGACACGGGTGACGGCATCACAGCCTTGCCTACAGAGGTTCTTGATAAAAATACACTCAAGGAAATCGTTATTGGTGAAGGTATTACATCAGTAGCTGATAATCAGTTTGCAAATTACTCAAAGCTTGAAAAGGCTGTGCTCAACGATAATATTACATCAATAGGAAACAACGCCTTTTACAGATGCTCAAATCTAAACGAGCTTAAAATGCCCGAAAAGCTTGAGACAATCGGAAACAATGCCTTCGCTTACTGCCCGTTGCTTCCTGAAATAATAATCCCCGAAAAGGTAGCTTCTGTCGGCGACAATGCCTTCAGCGGCTGTACCTCTGCCGAGACGGTAACCTTTGAGGGAGCTGCAGTAAAAGCCTTGGGCAGTTATGCCTTCGGCGGCTGCTCGTCAATAACTTCAATCACTGTTCCCGACGGTGTTACACACATAGGCTCAGATTTGTTCTATCAGTGCGAAAGCTTACGCGAAATCAATCTTCCCGACAGCATTATAAGCATCAAGAGCGGCCTTATACGTTATACTCCCTATGATGAAGACTATGATTACTATGAGGATATGCTTTATATCGGCAATCATCTCATTGAAGCAGGCTATTATGATATGCCCGCAAAATATATCGTGAGAAAGGGTACAAAATCCATCGCACAGTACGCCTTCTCAAACCAGCATTCACTCGAAACCGTTGTTATACATAAGGGACTTGTAAGTATGGATGACGATATTTTCAACGACTGCCCAAGTCTTACAAAAATCTGTTTTACGGGCACCGAGGCAGAGTGGAACGCCATACTTAAGGGTAACAATGATTTTTCGGCATACGATATTGAGTTCAATTACTATGTTTGTCCCCATGAAAACACCGAGAATAAAGAGGCAGTAGCTCCCGGCTGTTATACCTACGGCTATACTGAGGGTATTTACTGTAACGACTGCGGCGAATGGTTGAAGGGACACAGACAGCTGGAAATGTCTCACGAAGACAGCAACGGCGATACGGTCTGCGATAACTGTCAGGCAGTTGTTTCCGATATTTCCGTTGATGTATACAAAACGGTGGGAAGCGGTGACTTTGAGGATGACCTGACATTTGTGGCACCTGCCACAGGTGAATACACCATCGTTTCATTCAGTGAGGGTGTTATTGACCCTTATGTAGACCTGACCGATTCCGAATATGTAAGTATTGACGGAAACGATGAGCAGGATGACGATTATAATAATGACAACTATGATTTCAGTCTCACCTGTACACTCGAAAAGGGCAAAACCTATCATTTCATTATAACCACCTGGTGCGAAGGCGATTTTCAGGTGCTTCTCACCTTTGACTGTGAGCATACAGGCGGCACGGCAACCTGTAGGGAAAGAGCAGAGTGTTCAGCTTGCGGAATGCAGTACGGCTCACTCAATATGAATAACCACACTGCTCTAACTGTTATCCCTGCGGAAGCCGCCAATTGCGGTAAGGCGGGCAAGACAGCAGGTGAAAAGTGTACTGCCTGCGGCACTGTGACTGTAGCACAGACCCTCGTTCCTGCCACCGGCAACCACACGGGCGGCACGGCAACCTGTAAAAGCAAGGCGGTATGCACCGTCTGCGAAAAGGAATACGGCTCACTCAATGCGAACAGCCATAAAAACATAACTACCCTTAAGGCAGTAGCTGCCACCTGCACCAGGACAGGCAAGACCGAGGGCAAAAAGTGCTCGGACTGCAGCAAGGTTACCGTAGCACAGAATACCGTTCCCGCCAAAGGTCATAAGCTTACCACCCTTAAGGCAGTAGCCGCCACCTGCACAAAAGCCGGTAAAACAGAGGGTAAAAAATGCTCTGTCTGCGGCACCGTGACCGTAGCACAGAAAACCGTTGCCAAGAAAGCACACACCTTTAAAACAACCACTACAAAGGCAACTCTTAAAAAGAACGGCAAGCAGGTAACAAAATGTACTGTCTGCAGTTATGTCAAATCAACAAAAACAATATATTATCCCAAGACTATAAAGCTTTCCGCTACCTCGTACACCTATAACGGAAAAGCCAAAACCCCCACCGTAACCGTAAAGGACAGCAAAGGCAACACTCTTAAAAAGGATACCGACTACACCGTAAAATATGCAAGCGGAAGAAAAAATCCGGGTAAATACACCGTAACCGTCACCTTTAAAGGAAAATATGAGGGCACAAAGAAACTGACCTTTACAATCAAGCCTGCAAAGGCGGCTCTTTCCAAGGTAACCGCCGGCAGTAAGCAGGCAACGGTTGCATGGAAAACGGTAACAGGTGCAACCGGCTATGAGGTGCAGTATTCAACCTCAAGCAAG
>JAFSDF010000145.1 GCA_017436375.1 Clostridia bacterium
CTGAAAGGGGAGGTGGATTTGCCGAAGGCAAAGACGGAGGGGTTATCTGACGGGACGTCGAGGGCGCCGTCCCCTACGACAACTTTTATTTTGCGGTGTATCAATGCTTATTTCCCGAAGTCCTACCCGCCCGTTTAGCGTTACGATAGCACCGCAGGTGCCACATCGCAGAACCTCACCCTGAAAGGGGAGGTGGCACGGCTATGCCGTGACGGAGGGGTTATATCGTTTTGCGTTTAGCACTTAAATTATCGGTGTATCACTTTCGGTTTCCCGAAGTCCTGCACGCCATTCTGCGTTCTGCATTCTGCATTCTGCATTTACATCGCGGGAGGCATACCGCCGCCGCTCTGAGCCATAGCCTGTGCAAACATACCGGGCTTCTTTTCCTTTTTAGGCTTGTATGCGGGAGGATTCTCGAGGAGCTTTCTTGACTTCTTTGACTTGGCCAGGAGCTTATTTACCTCGATTACGGGAGGAGCCATGGTAGTGCTCATATAGTCCACACAGCGTGCGAGAAGGATCTGATCATTATTGAGAGCGCCGAGAATGGTTACGGCGATAACATCCTGTACCTCGCTGGTGCCGTCCTCATAAATCTCATTGAGGACCTGAAAAAGCTTTTTCATTGTCTGAGGATCGTTTGCCTTGATAGCGCCGATAACCTTGGCAGTGCCGTAATCATCGAAAAACTTTTCAGCTAAAAACTCGCCGTATTTGGCAAGATTGTCCTTATAGTAGGGACGGAGCTCAGGGAAAACAAGGCAGAGCTTGCTTGCGAGAGTATTGGGATCATAGAAGGAGCCGTGCTTTACTGCAGCCTTGGAAACGGTCTGTGCAGCCTTCTGCTGGACTGCCTTTTTGGGAGCGACAGTTTTCTTAGCAAATTTGCTGTGAAGAGTGTCGGTAAGCTCATTTACCACATATTTCACATCTCTGCTGTCAGCATTTTCGCCGAGGAGAGATACGGAGAGCTTTTTCGGTGTCTCCTCGGGTGCTTCTGTATCCTCGCCTGAGAAAAGAATAATCTTTCCGTCCTCACAGCTTACGGCGATAACACCCTTTTCACTCACATATCTTGCAGTGATTTTTTCCTCTGTCTCAGTAATAAAGTCACCGTTTTCGTTTTTATAAGCGGTGAAGCCGAGATTTGTAAGCTCCTGACCGATACCGTCAAGAATACTTCTGAAATTTTCATTCATAGCCATTACAGGATAACTCCTTTTCCTTAAATCACAAAGTGAATTTTATATTTTTATACAGTATAAGAGTATAACACAAAAGACAGAAAGTGTCAACCGGAGAAAGAAAGACGAAACAATAAATATTTTCATAATTGTATTGCTATTTGTTATACAAAAGCGTATAATAGTTATGAAAGGTGGTATGAATATGGCAACTAAAACAGCAAATGTCCTTGCCCGTGTGGAGCCTGAAGTAAAAAAACAGGCAGAAGAAATTATGTCACAATTAGGTATTCCCGTATCTGTGGTAATCAATATGCTTTACAAACAGATAATCATAAAAAAAGCCATTCCCTTTTCGCTTTCTCTTTCATCTGCACCCAAAGCCCTCGATGAGATAGATGCAGAAGCCTTTGCCCGCATAATGGAAGAAGGTATAAAACAGGCAGAAAACGGAGAGGTAGAAAATGCAGGGGATGTTTTTTCCGCACTGCGCAGGGAGCTTGAAAATGGATAACTACACCGTAAAAATCGCTACACAGGCAAAAACGCAGATGTTTGAAATTTTCACTTATATCAGCAGAACACTGAAAGCCCCAGAAGCGGCAGACAGATTGCTTGGTGAAGTAGAAAAAACATTCTTTCCCTGAATTATATGCCCAAAAGGGTGGCACTTATAAGCGAGGAGCCGTGGCACAGTCACGGCATACATAAAATGCCTGTTAAAAATTTTAACATTTATTTCACTGTTAATGACAAATTGAAGGAAGTCATAATTATCGCCGTAATCTACGGTAAAAGAGACCAGTTAGAACAGCTGAAATTAACCGAAAGTTAAAATTCTGCCGTCACAGAGGTGGCGGCTTCTTTTTCCCTTGATTTTTTCCCTTATAATTGTTATAATATATAATCAAGGTAAATTAATATAAAGGAGATATACACTATGATTAAAATTTCACCCTCTATCCTTTCCTGTGACTACTCAAAAATGGGTGAGGAATTTGAAAATATGAAGCGCTGCGGCGCAGACTGGCTTCACATCGATGTTATGGACGGCCACTTCGTGCCCAACATCACCTTAGGTGCACCTCTGGTTAAATGTCTGAGAAAATGCTCCGACCTGGTTTTCGACTGCCACCTGATGATAAGTGAGCCCCTTAAATACATTCCCGATTTCATCAGTGCGGGTGCAGATGTCATCTGCTTCCATGTAGAGGCCGACTCTCCCGTAGAGGAAACCATCGATTACATCAGAGAAAAGGGCAAAGTTGCCGCCTTGGCAGTAAAGCCCGGCACAGAAATCGAGGCTGTCTATCCCTATCTGGAAAAGCTCGGTATGGTTCTCGTTATGACTGTAGAGCCCGGCTTCGGCGGACAGAGCTTTATGGCTGATATGATGCCTAAAATCGAAAAGCTCCGCGAGGAATGTAAGAGAAGAGGTCTCGATATGGATATTCAGGTAGACGGAGGTATTTCTCCCGCCACCGTAGAAACAGCCGCCAAGGCAGGCGCCAATGTGCTCGTAGCCGGCTCTGCGGTTTTCTGCGCTGAGGATCCGAAGCAGGCTATCGCCACTCTGCGTGAAAAGGCCGCCAAATACTTTTAATCTGCAATAAAAAAATTCCGAGGTGCCTGCTATGCAGAACAGTAAAGAAATTCTTTCCTTCAGAAACCCTATTTTCAGATATAATGCCGATATTTTCGCTATATGTCTCGCTCTGTCGTCAGTGGGCATTTATCACTGGGGTATTTATGCCCTGTTGCAGCTGCTCATCTGCTCGCTTACTGCAGTTCTCTGTGAAAGCATCGGCTTCAAGGCCCTGCTTAAAAAGAATACGGCAGGTGACCTGAGTGCTCTTACCACAGGTATGATAATAGCTCTGCTGCTTCCCGTATCAGCACCCTTTTATGTGGGCATCACAGCCTCAGCCTTTGCCGTTCTGGTGGCAAAGCTGCCCTTCGGTGATGTGAGAAACACACCCTTTCTCCCTGCGGCGGCAGGCTTCTGCTTCGCGGCGATGATGTTTACCGAGGCTGTTTTCACCTATCCGGCCGTGGGAAGCGACTTCGCCTTTTTCGGCAGTGAAGGCTTTGTAAAGGGCAAGACGGTTTTCGATATGCTTTCTGAGGGAAACAGTCTCTCACTCAATGTTTTCGGCAGAGTTTCCCTCCTTTCCGGAGCCTATCCCGGTGCCATCGGTACCACCAGTATGCTCGTTTTACTCGGCGGCTTCGGCTATATGGCAGTAAGACATCCCAAAAGGCTTTTCGCCTCCTGCGGCTATCTGCTTTCGGCGGCTGTCCTTGCCTTTCTCTTTCCGAGAGTCAATTCGGGCAGGCTTTCCTCAGTAATCATCGAGCTGTGTGCAGGCGGCCTTATCTTTACGGCACTGCTTCTCATTACCGATCCCGTCACCTCACCGAGGAAGCCCGACAGAGCATTTTTCTACGGACTTATGGGCGGTACGGTGTGTATGCTTCTGAGATATTTTTCAAAAACTCCCGATGCCGCCTGCTTCAGCATACTCATCACAAATGCTCTCTGGCCTGCTCTTACCGGTGAAACCATCCTCAATAAAAAGACGGCTGAAAAATATAAAAAGCCCCTTATGAAGAAAAAGCAGGAAGGCATAAGAAAGGCGGGTGCGAAATGAAAAACAAAAAATCCAAGCCCGTTCTGAGCCTTTCAACGGCTCTTTTCAAGGGAAGCTTTGTTCATAATCCCGTGCTGACACAGGTAATCGGCATCTGCCCCATCATAGGTGCCGCCACCACCGCTGCAAACGGCTTATGTCTGGCGGTGGGAATTACGGCAGTGCTTGCAGCCTCGGAAGCCGTGACGAGCCTTCTGCTGAAAAAGCTGCCTCGCTGGGTGCGTATGGCTGTTTATACACTCATTTCTCTTTCCGTGGTGCTTCTGTGTGACAGATTTATTTTCTCACTTTCCGCTGACAGCGGTGCAGGACTCGGTATTTACTTCTATCTGCTGTGCGTAAACGCTCTTGCCGTTATTCGCTGTGAGAAATTCGCCTGTAAAACCACTGCACTCAATGCTCTTACCGACGGTGTCGCCGCAGGTATAGGCTACGGTGCGGTCGCCGTCATAACGGGTGCTGTGAGAGAGCTGATAACCTACGGCACTCTCTTTTCCTCTGCCGATGCACTGTCCCGTTTTCCTCAGACGGCTATGCCCTTTACGGCACTGATAATTTTAGGCTTTTTAGCCGCAGGACACAAATGGCTTCTCATTAAGTTCTACCCCGACGAGGTGCGTGACACCTTCTCTATGAATGCCGTAAACGAAAAGCCCGTCAAAAAGGACCCGGGACTTTTCTCAGATAAAAACAAAAGCAAGCCCAAGGTTATCCGTGACTATGACGAAGCAATCCGTCCCAGACACGCAGACAGGGAGAGCGGAAAGGACGGAAACGGACAATGACACAGTTTTCATCTATGCTCACCGCCGCACTCTACGCTATGCTGGTACAGAACATTATTTTCAGCACAGGCTACGGTATGAGTGAAAGCATCCGTATGGCCAAGCGTCCCAAGCACTTTTTTATGTACGGCGGTACGGTTACCTTCTTTTCACTGGCTCTTTCACTTATATGCTTCTTTTTAAACAGGATACCCTTCGTCTTCGCGCTGGAAACGAAATACCGCATCGCATTATACACACTCATTCTGACAGTGCTTTATCTGATGACTGCACTTTTCTGTCTCACAGTGCTGAAGGCGGATAAAAAATTTATGAATTCTCTGGGTATGTGCGCTCTGAACACTCTGATAATCGCACTGCCCGTAGTTAATTTCAAGGCAGGCTACACCCTCGCCGAAACCGTAGGCACAGGCATCGGTGCAGGTCTTGCCTTCGTCCTGTCCGTGCTTCTGATCAATACAGGTATGAAGCATATACAGGCAAACCGCTATATCCCCGAAATATTCAGAGGCACACCTGCTCTTTTCATTTACATTTCGCTTATAGCACTGGCTATGAGCTGTATTTCAGGTCAATCTCTCTTTGTTTAAGGAAAAATACTATGTCAAAGAAAAAAACAGATAAGAAAAAATCACCCTATCCCGAAAACGGCAGGGTAAAAATAAGACACAGCTATTACACCTTCGCCCGTGAATTTCCGTCTAAGATTTTACCCCTGGAGGGCAAAAGAAGAAAGCACAGGAAAAGCCGGATAATAAAAAGCTCTCTCCTCTGTCTGCTTTTCGTCTCCCTGTCCCTTTTCTCCTATTTCACGGTAAATCTTTTGCTGGACATCTCCTACACGGACAAGGAAAAGCTCGAGGCCTCTGCCGTAACCGATGCTTCCGATGAGACAGACACACAGCCCGAGCCTGCTCTCCCCTTCGGCGGAGAAAATGTGAAGGCTCTTTATATGCCTGCGGAGAAATTAGGCGACAGAGAATATATCAAATCCTTTATCAAGCAGATAAAAATCAGAAGCTGTAACAGCACAGTCATCGACTTCAAAAGCAGTGAGGGAAAGCTTTCCTACACCTCCCTCAATGAAACTGCAGTCAGTGCCGGTGCCTCACTTTTTGACAATAACACCGTCAGACAGGCTCTTGACCTTTTTGAGAGTGAGGAAATAAGGGTTATCGCCCGTATTTACTGCTTCAGGGATAACACTGCCGCAGCCGGTGAGCCGTCTATGGCGGTAAAATATCTGGACACAGATGTAAACTGGATCGATCCCAAGGCGGAAAACGGCGGAGAAAGCCGTCTCAATCCCCTTTCAAAGAATGCGAGAAAATATCTTCTGAGCATTATAGATGAAGTAATGCAGTTCAAAATTGACGGCATTTTACTCGAGGAGGTATCCTTCCCCTCGGGCGAATATGTCTCTGCCGCCACCTACCCCGGCGAAAAGAAGGGCACCGACAGAAATGCAGTGCTTAAGGCCTTTGTGGAGGATGTGAGAGAGACTCTTCCCGACAGCTGTCTTTTACTCCTCGGTCACAGTGCAAATGACATTCTCGAAGCAAACAGGGAGCTTTATTACGGCTCTATGCTCAAAAGCGCCGCCGACGGCTTCTCCGTAAACACCTCAGAAAGGCCCGAGGGCATCACAGTCGATAAAAAGACTGGCTTCGCTTCCGTGCTTTCCCTCTTTTCGTCTCTGAAAAACAGCACAGGCGAAAAAAAGGCCGTTTACGGCATAGACAGCTCGGAATATTCCGCCTCCCTGCTGAGAAAAATGCAGAAGGCAGGCTATAAGGATTTCATAATTTACAGCCCTGAGGGCATATACAAGTAAGCTTTGAAAGGAAAATTTTATGACTAAAACCGCTTTTATCGCTATAGTAGGCAGACCTAATGTAGGCAAATCCTCCATTCTTAACCGAATGCTCGGACAGAAAATCGCCATCGTCTCCGACAAGCCTCAGACCACCCGCACACGCATTATGGGTGTGCTTACCGAGGGCGAAACTCAGCTCGTTTTCACAGACACGCCCGGCTTTCACCGCCCCAAAACCAAGCTCGGTGAAAAAATGATAAAGGCTGTCGGTGACAGTATTTCAGGTGTGGACGCCTGTCTTTTCGTGGTGGAATGTACAGAGGATATCAAGGACAGCGAAAGGGAGCTTTTAGAGAAGTTCCGTCAGCAGAAAATGCCTGTAGTTCTCGCCATCAACAAAATAGACACCATTGAAAACAAGGAAGATATAATGCCGAAAATTATGCAGATGGCGGCAGAATACAGCTTTGAGGCCATCGTTCCCGTCTCCGCCGCCAAAAATGACGGCATTGATGAGCTGCAGAAGGAGCTGGAGGCTCTCGCCTTCCCCTCAGAGCATTTCTTTCCCGAGGACACCCTCACGGACCAGCCCGAAAGAGTCCTCGCCTCGGAAATAATCAGAGAAAAAATGCTGCGTCTTTTAGACAAGGAAATTCCTCACGGTGTAGCCGTTTCCATCGAAAAGATGCGTGAAAGGTCAGATACGGACCTTATGGATATAGAGGCGACCATCTACTGCGAAAAGGAAAGCCACAAGGGCATCATCATCGGTAAAAAGGGTGCCTCTCTCAAGCGCATCTCCACCTATGCCAGACAGGATATGGAAAAGTTTTTCGGCTGCAGAGTAAATCTTCAGTGCTGGGTAAAGGTCAAGGAGGACTGGAGAAACAGAGAGGGACTTATTCATAATTTCGGGCTTGATTAATTCGGAATGCCTCGCTGTGTAAATGCAGAATGCAGAACGCAGAACGCAGAATGGCGTGCAGGGCTTCGGGAAACCGAAAGTGATACACCGATAATTTAAGTGCTAAACGCAAAACGCTAAACGCTAAACGGGCGGGTAAAGCTTCGGGAATGAAAAAGTAATACACCGCCGAATAAAGGTGTATATCGTAGGGACACAATGCATTGTGTCCGCAAAGGGGAACCCCTCCGTCACACTTCCTCGGAAGTGTCATCTTGAACGAATGTGAAAGATCTTTATGCCGTCCCTGAAAGGTTATTCCCCTGTTAGGGGAAATGTCCGTGACAGCGGAACGGACAAAAGGGTTCC
>JAFSDF010000146.1 GCA_017436375.1 Clostridia bacterium
AAAAATGTACTGCTCCACACTCCTGCAGTGTATTCTGCAGCACATATCAGATAAAAAACAACACAGCTTAAAACCACAGACGGCATTTTCGCCATCTCCGCCAGAGTAAGAGTTTTCGGAGCACTCTCCTCTTTAAGAAGATTGATGCTTTCCTTCTTTTTCCAGTATGGAACAGCGAGGAGAATGAGCAAGGAAATCGCAGTCTGAAGTATACCTATAATGAGATATGCCCGTCGCCAGTTATTATCATCGGAAAGGCAGAGTGAAACCAGATAAGGACTGAGAGTAACACCGAGTCCGTAGAAGCAGTGAAGATAGCTCATCTGCGAATTGCTGCAGTGAAGAGCAACAAAGCCGTTGAGTGCCGAATCCACAGTACCCGCACCCATTCCTAAGGGTATGGAAAGAATAAAAAACCACACCGCACTCTGCGAAAAGGAAAGGCCTATAAGTGCCGCAGCTGTCATAAGAGCACTCACAGCAGAAATAATCCCCGTACCGAATCTTGCTGTAAGTCTGGCACTCAGCAGACAGGAAATAACCGTACATCCGCTTACGGTCATACCGATATAGCCTGCCATAGAAACAGGCAGACTAAGCTCCTCATATACAGCCGGCCATACAGTACCGAGTACTGAGTCCGGAAGTCCCACCGCTATATAGGATATTGCTATTATAACCAGTAAAAGCACTATACCTTCTCCTTTTCAAGCTTGCTGAAAATATTTCTTAAAATAATAACTGCGATTATGCTGAGAACAAATTCTGCACAGAACTGCGCCCAGGCAAGTCCGTAAAGCGGGAAAAATCTGTTTAAAATCAGAAGTGCGGGTATTTCAAGTACAAGCTTTCTCATTACGGCAAAAATCATAGCATTTTTACCGTTACCGAGTGACTGGAATACACCTACAGCCAGAAAATCAAGACAAAGGAAGGGCAGAGCCATACAAAAGCCCTGTATAAGCCTTGAGCCGCAGCTGATAACATCGGGATTTTTCATAAAAAGACCGACTATCATCTCTCCGCCAAAGAACAGAATCAGAACCGCAAAGACTGAAAGAGAGGTTATCAGTGTGCCGGTAAAGGTAACGCTTTTCTTCATTCTCCTGTAATTTTTAGAGGCATAATTATAAGCAATAAGGGGTGCTATGCCCTGAGAAACCCCCAGAAAAACGAAAAGCGGTACCTGTGTTATTTTCTGTACTATGCCCATGGCAGCGATAGCTGTAGTGCCGAATTCTGAGACTGAATTAGTCAGGATGGTCATACCGATAACATTAAGAAGATTCTGGATACAGGCAGAAAATCCTACAGTGAAAATACCGGCCGCTATATGCTTTTTAAAACGGAAATCCTTTGGATTTATGCTGATTGATGTTTTCTTTCTCAGGACAAAAGCAATCAGCGCCAGGAAATAAATACATGATACACAGTTAGAAATAAAGGTAGCCAGAGCTACACCCTCTACCTCCATCCCAAGCCCGAAGGGCAATGCAAAAACAGGATCAAGTATAATATTCAGAAGACAACCGCTGATAGTACCCACCGATGCCAAAGCAGAATAGCCCTCCGAACGGACAATATATGCCATAGTAGTCTGAAGAATGGCGGGAACGGCACCGAAAACTACCGTCCATTTGATATAGGTCAGAGTAGCTCCTATGGTTTCTCCGTCTGCACCAAGAATATAAAGAATTTTTTCACCGAAAAAGAAAAAAAGAAGCGAAAAGCTTATGCTGCAAATAAGCGCTCCGTAAAAAGAAAAGGCAGAGCTTTCTTTTACGGTCTGATAGTCCTTTCTGCCCAATGCTCTGCTCATCATACTCGAGCCGCCCACACCGAAAAGGTTATTTACAGCGTTAAAAGCAAGCAAAACAGGAGCAGAAAGCGTCACAGCCGCATTCTGAACAGGATTGTCCAGCATACCGATAAAATAGGTATCGGCCAGATTGTATATAATCATTACAAGTGAGCTCATAACCGTAGGCAGGACAAGAGAGGCCACTGCCGCAGGTATGGGCTTATTTTCAAAGAGATGTGTCTTATCAGTTTTTGCCAATTGTTTTACCTCCGCAATCCGAAAAGGCTGTCGCACCTTAACAGCACAACAGCCCTGAGAATTAATATTCTGCTTCGCCCTCAAATACGAGAACAGCGTTACCTGTAAGATAGATACCGTCATCGTTATAGGTTACGGCAAGGTCGCCGCCCTTAAGCTTGACAGTAACCTCCTCACCCTTTTTGCAGAAGCCGTTTTCTACAGCGGCTACCACAGCGGCACAGGCACCTGTACCGCAGGCAAAGGTTTCGCCGTTACCGCGCTCATAAGCACGCATTTTAAGAGTATGAGAATTAACCACTCTTACGAATTCCGTATTGATTCTTTCGGGGAAGATATCTGCCTTTTCGAAATGAGGACCTATCTTATCCAGCTCGAGTCCGTCCACATTTTTCTGGAATACCACACAGTGAGGATTACCTATATTGAGACAGGTAATGTTATAGCTGTTTGCACCGATAGTAATGGGATAATCGATAATTTCATCCTCATCGAGAGTACAGGGAATGGAAGCACAGTCGAAGGTAGGCTTACCCATATAAACCTGTACGGCTGTTACACGCTTATTAGAGATATAGAGCTTAAGCTCCTTAATGCCAGCACCTGTTTCGACAGTGATTTCTTCTTTATTCACGATACCCTTGTCATAAAGGTACTTACCTACACAGCGGATGGCGTTACCGGCCATCTTACCTTCACTGCCGTCACGGTTAAATACTCTCATTTTAGCATCGGCAACATCGGAATTTTCGATAAGGATGAAGCCGTAGCCGCCGATACCGTAGTGTCTTTCACAGAAATTGATGCAGAGTGACTCGGGGCAGGTAATCTGTCCGTCACGGTTGTCGATAAAGATATAGTCATTACCTGTACCGTGCATTTTAGAGAACTTAAAGATATTTCTGCTGGTTCTCATACTGTTAATATCAATAAGCTCTGTGTTCTGCTGAGTATAGTTGCTAGCCATAATGTCGAGCATAGCATTGGCTGTGTCAAGAGAGGTAAAGCAGGCAATACCGAGCTGAAGAGCCTTTCTGTGAAGGGCGATGTAATGATCCATAGTAGCATCAAAGAGTGCGCCTGTGTAAACGATGAAGTCAATCTTGCCGCTTTCGAGGAGCTTGAAGCAGTAATCGCTTTCTCTGATACCCTTTACATAGGTTACATTTATACCGAGGTTTACTATAGCTCTGGCAGTATCCTTGGCTGCATAGATGTTTATGCCGAGGTCCTGAAGCTTTTTGGCGATGGAAACGATTTCGTCAAGGTCGTGCTCATCAACACTGAGAAGTACGCCCATTTCGTTTTTGTCGCCCTTGGCATTTACTTTGATGCCTGAGGAGGTAAGGCCTTTGAATAAGGCTTCGTTAAGAGTTTTACCGATACCCAAAACCTCACCGGTGGACTTCATTTCAGGTCCGAGATAGCTGTTTACATCGTTGAGCTTTTCAAAGGAGAAAACGGGAGCCTTTACTGCGAAGTAGGGAGGAGCCTCATAAAGACCTGTACCGTAGCCTAAATCCTTAAGAGCTGAGCCTGTCATAACCTTGGTAGCAAGGTCAACCATGGGAACATTGGTAACCTTACTGATATAAGGAATGGTTCTGGAGGCTCTGGGATTAACCTCGATAATATAAAGCTGGTTTTCATAAATAAGATACTGAATATTTACAAGTCCCTTGGTACCGAGGGCAAGAGCAAGCTTTTCAGAGCAATCAACAACTGTCTGAGTCATCTTATCCGTAAGGGAGAAGGGAGGATAAACGGCGATGGAGTCACCTGAGTGAACACCTGCACGCTCAACATGCTGCATAATACCGGGAATAAGTACATCCGTACCGTCGGAAATTACATCAACCTCGATTTCAGTACCGCTCATATACTTGTCCACAAGAACAGGGTTTTCGATACCTGTGGAAAGAATCTTTTTCATATATCTTTCGACCTCTATATCGTTATGAACGATCATCATATTCTGACCGCCGATAACATAGGAGGGTCTGAGAAGCACGGGGTAAGTAAGTCTGTTTGCGGCCTCGAGCGCCTCCTCTAAGGTCATAACACCGCAGCCCTTAGGACGCATAAAGCCGTATTTTTCCAGCAGAGCATCGAACTTTTCTCTGTCCTCAGCTGTGTCGATACCCTCCTGAGAGGTACCGAGAATCTTTATTCCGTTATCGTCAAGGAACTTGGTAAGCTTGATAGCAGTCTGTCCGCCGAAGGCAACAACGACGCCAATGGGCTTTTCAACCTTGATGATATTCATTACATCCTCCTCACAGAGAGGCTCGAAGTAAAGTCTGTCAGCAGTATCGTAGTCGGTGGAAACGGTTTCGGGGTTATTATTTACGATAACCACATCGTAGCCCAGCTCCTTAAGTGTCCATACGCAGTGAACAGAGGAGTAGTCAAACTCGATACCCTGACCGATTCTGATGGGGCCTGAGCCGAGAACCATTACTACCTCCTTGCCCGAACGCTGATAGCGTCTGGATTCACAGGCCTTATCATAGGAGGAATAGAAATAAGGTGTGGTGGCACTGAACTCAGCGGCACAGGTGTCAACCATCTTATAGCTTGCTTCTCTGTGGAAGCTCTCAGGGAAGGTGCAGAACTTACGGAGAGCTTTATCGGTATAGCCGAGCTTCTTTGCTCTGAGGTACTGCTCCTCGGTGATTTCCTTACCTTCTATTTCATTTTCGAAGTTTGCGAGATTGCGGAGCTTTGCAATAAACCATTTATCGATAGCGGTGATTTCGTGAATCTTATCGTCAGAAATACCTGCCTTAATGGCTTCAAATATTGTAAAGATTCGTCTGTCATCGGCGATGTCGAGTCTTTCTAAAAGAGGAAGATCACTGATAGGAGCGGCATTGAGGGTGTCGAGAGAAATTTCAGCACCTCTTACTGCCTTCATAATAGCCTCCTCGAAGGACTGACCGATGGACATAACCTCACCTGTAGCCTTCATCTGAGTACCGAGCTTTCTGGAGGAGCCGAGGAACTTATCGAAGGGCCATTTGGGGAACTTACATACTACATAGTCAAGAGAGGGCTCAAAGCAGGCGCAGGTCTTACCTGTGATGTCGTTAACGATTTCATCAAGGTTATAGCCGAGAGCGAGCTTAGTGGTCATCTTGGCTATAGGATAGCCCGATGCCTTGGAAGCGAGAGCGGAGGAACGGGAAACACGGGGATTAACCTCTATAACCGCATACTCGAAGGATTCGGGATTAAGGGCAAACTGACAGTTACAGCCGCCTACGATTTTAAGTGCTGAAACGATGTCAAGAGATGCCTGACGGAGCATATTGTATTCTTTGGTTGAAAGAGAAAGTGCGGGAGCTACAACGATACTGTCACCGGTGTGAACACCGACAGGGTCGAAGTTTTCCATTGAACAGATAGCGATAGCATTACCTGCGCTGTCACGCATAGTCTCAAACTCTATCTCCTTCCAGCCCTTTATGTATTTTTCTACAAGAATCTGAGTGATGGGAGAAGCATCGAGACCTGTCTTAGCAATAATGCGAAGCTCGTCCTCACAGTAAGCAACACCGCCGCCTGCACCGCCGAGAGTGAAAGCAGGACGGACGATTACGGGATAGCCGATCCTCTTGGCTATTTCCAGCGAGGTTTCGATGTCATTGGAAATATCGGAAGGAATACAGGGCTGATTGATGGACTGCATCGTATCTCTGAAAAGCTGTCTGTCCTCAGCCTTATCGATAGCCTCTACATCGGTACCGATAAGCTTTACACCGTTAGCCTCGAGGAAGCCTTCCTTGGAAAGCTGCATAGCCAGAGTAAGACCTACCTGACCGCCGAGACCTGCCAAAAGTGAGTCGGGCTTTTCAAGCTTAATAATTCTCTTTACTGTTTCTGTGGTAAGAGGCTCGAGATAAATCTCATCTGCTAAAGCCTTATCGGTCATAATAGTAGCGGGATTGGAGTTAACAAGAACAACATTTACGCCTGCCTGCTTAAGAACACGGCAAGCCTGAGCGCCTGCATAGTCAAACTCTGCGGCCTGACCTATAACAATAGGGCCTGAACCGATAACAAGAACTTTTTTGATATCTTTATTAAGTGGCATTGTTTACTCCTCCATCATCTTTAAAAATTTTTCGATAAGTGCATCGTTCGGCTCAAACTGTACTGAAAATGCTTTCTTATCTGTATATTCGATACCTTCTACGGTGCCGTCGTTACCGTTAAGGTGAGAGATAACTCCTTCTTTTACGCTGTCCTTTTTTACTACATAGCCGTGATTCTGAGTAGTTATAAGGGTACGGGGAGTGCCAACAATTTTAACAGGCTGATTTGAGCCGTGGTGACCGTAGGTGAGCTTTTCTGTTTCAGCACCCTGAGACAGAGCCATAAGCTGATGGCCGAGACCTATACCGAATACGGGAAGCTTACCCATAAGCTCTTT
>JAFSDF010000147.1 GCA_017436375.1 Clostridia bacterium
AGCCACATATAACGGGTGCCGTCGGGCGTTTCGTATATGTAACAGTAGTAATTATCTATGTCATATTCACCGTCTGCCAAAGGATAGAACGCCGTGTAGTCCTCTAAAAAGACATCCTCTGCATCAGAGGGCAGACCGCCGTCGATTTTCACAAAGGTTTCTTCAAAACAGACAACTGAGCTGAAATCCTCGGAGATTACAACATCAGGACCGCTTGCCATTCCCCATATTAAAAGGCCACATAAAGCCACAAGCACAACAACAACTTTTAATCCGGACGGAAGCAGGATTTTTTTCTTTTCTTCCTTTTCGTAACTCTGTTCTTTTTCAAATAGTATGCTTTCTCTTTCGTCCGCTGATTTTTTATAAAGCCATGAAAGGCAATTCTTTATATAAAAATTCGATGAAAGCAGTTTGATTATCAGATATTCGGGAATAAAGAAAAGAAGATTAATAGCAGTAAGTCCGGAATGCATAAACAAAAGAAGATTTCTTATAAGTTTAAGATACTTTTTTCTGTTTGTTGTTTTTACATTTATAACTTTTATACTGCCGTTTTCTGTTTCAGCACGGGGAAATATATAGCCGATTGGAACTAAATCCAAAAAATCAGCAATTTTTCCGTCGCAAATCGCATAGGCACCGTCATATAAATTTATAACAATACCTGAAAAATCTGCACCGGTTACTTCATACTTTACAGAAGTATTGAGAACCGTATCGGGTAATTTTTCAGCCGTTTTTTTAGTGAACTTTTTAAGAATTCTTTCCTTAAAACTATCGTTTCCATCGTTGTCATCTATTTCATTGACAGCATCAATAAGTTCCTCCAAAGCAGAAGTTTCTGCAATAAACTCAATTTTTTCACTTCTGAAAAATATATCAACAGAGCATTCAGGATTTATAACATGTTTCTGATTTTCGGCAGTAACAATCATTTTCGCACCTGTGCTGTTATTTTTAAAGGTTATGTACATTTTCCATTCCTCTGTTTTATTTTTTAATTACAGATGAAAGTTTCCCTGCCAAGCCTTTAAGACTGAAATCATATCCTCCCGAAACACTCTTAGCTTTAAGAATAGAATAGAAATCACTTCTGCCAAGGTCTTTGGCGGAGATATTTTCAAGCTTTTCGATAAGCTTAGCAAAGGTTTCCGTCTGCTCGGTCATAAGGTCAATATCGAACTTTTCCATTTCGTGGCTGTCACTTACGACGCAGAGATAATAAGGTGCGGGAACGAGGCTGATTTCGGGAATACCCATAGTAAAGAAATTCTGTCCCTCACCGAAATGAAGTGCATTGTGACCGCGGAGAGTCATAGTGCGGACTGTCTTTCGCTCCTTGACTGTGTCGATGTAAAGCTTATCCATAAACTTATTACCCGTGTAGACAAGGTCAATTTCAGGTCTGCCGGTATATTTGTATTCACCGTCAATGTCGCGCCATTCAAGACAGCCGAGATGCTCAATTGTGAGATTTGCAACGCACCTGAAGTGTTCACCCTTGCCGTCCCACAGCTCTCTGTGCATAGCGAGCCAGCGGGAGGCAGACTGGAAGGCACCTGTTCTTATATCCTCGAAATGAGGCAGACGGAAATGTCCCGTGGTGAAAACAAAGATATGAGTTCTTTCCGGTACGGAGTCCTTCATATTTCTCATAAGCTCCAGAAGAGCTATGGGACCGTTTTCCTCGACACAGTTTGTACCGTCAGTGTGAGTGTTTACTATAACATTTTCCTTTTGATTTTTGCCCTTTATAATGCAGTAAAAGCTTTCTGTATAGGCGTGCTCCTCTATTTCCGCTTCAAGGACAAGCTTTGCTTTTTTATTTTCCTTTGCCGCTTCAATTATCCTTTTGCCGTTGGTTTCATTAACCCAGAGCATAGGTATATTCTGATAATCTGCGATGAAGGAAAGGTACTGACCTTCGATCATATCATCGTGAAGACCTTTCCAGATAAGAATAACCGCCTTTGCCTTGGTTAGCTTTGACAGTATACCGTAAAAGCACTGAACAAAGCTGGTGATAACCGGCCCCTCATATTTCTTTTCGAGCACTACATTCTCAGGATAGCTTGAGCGCTTATCAAAAGCTATTTCACTCGGGAGGAAGTTTATGTTTGCCACATTGAAAACCGCTATTTTTCCTGTGGTTTTCGGTATATCCTTGACATTTCTTACATAAACGAGCTCTTCTGTTATACCGTCAGCAGAGGTTTCGCCCGAATACGGATATGCCGAGGAAACAGGGATGCTGATTTTTTCATCACCGTCATATATTTCTATGGACGAGTTTTTTTCTTCCCAGCGTCTGAACCAGAAGGGATCGGAATAAACAGGGATATCCATTTTATCTATTTCTTCCTTAATCCATTTTATGAAATCGTTATGCCCCTTACTGCCCGTAAGTCTGGTGCCGAAGGAATTCATAATATGCATACCCTCGAGCAGTTTTTCTTTTGAAATTTCGAAATTCATATTAATCCTCCTTAATTTAAAAAGGAACATACAAAATGTTCTGTATGCTCCTATAATATCATTTCGGATTAATATTGTCAATCAACTAAGTTTCCTTCCTTATCTATTGTGAAGGATTTGTTTCCTGTTTCACATAGATTTACCTTTTTTCGCCTTTTAAATAAAAAAGGCCGTCATTTTCACTCATCAACCTAAATAGGTCAGAAAAAATACCCACCTTTCGGGTAGCTTCCAATAAAACAGTATCTAACGAATACTGACATAGGGTAGCTGCCGTACAGGGTGCGACAAGAAAAATTGGCGATACTTGGTTTTACCAACCAGGTATCGCCTTTTTTTGCTTTTAAGAGCTTTTTTGAACTGTGATTGGAGGTACATATGATGCAAGAGCTGAACTATATTTGTTGCGGAGACTATTACATTCCCGATATTCGTTTACCGGAAGAAAACAGACCTATTGGTCGATGGGGACGGATGTATAGGGATTATATCAAGGAACATCGCCCTATCCTTTTCAATGATTTGTGCCTTAGCGGAAACCTATGGACTTATCTGGCTGATTTTAACGAACAGGCGCAGAACCGTCTTGAACTTATCATCGAGCAAATGAAAGCATCCGAGGTCGCGACAGAGGACTTGAAGCAGCACGACCAAATGGCGTGGGTAGGAGCTATGAATAGCATCCGCAATCGAGCAGAAGAAATTGTTCTGCGAGAAATGATCTACGAGGAGGGTTCGGTATGAGATTGCTTGAAGAATTTTGGTACGGTAATATCGAGCCAACGGAGTACGATACTTCTTCTAAGGAGTAT
>JAFSDF010000148.1 GCA_017436375.1 Clostridia bacterium
AAGCACTTTAAAATGCGAAATAGCTTTGCAAGAAAAGGCAAAAATCACCGATAATGCTGACGCATATCGGTGATTTTTAACGCATTATTGTGAAGTTATTTCACTTTTTAAAGAAATACTTCCTTATCTGGCGTCGGCGTTATGTCACTCTTTCTTTTTTCCGGAGAATGCGGCAGACTCTTAATGCCGGGTTTATACAGCAGATTTCGGAGCATAATAAGCAGTGTAAGGAGATGATTTGATGTGCACGGCTATAACATACCAAAGCAGTGATTTTTACTTCGGCAGGAATCTCGACCTTGACAGAGACTACGGTGAAAGGGTGACGGTTATGCCGAGAAAATTCCCCTTCCCGATGAAATGTATGCCTGAACTGACTGAGCACTATGCTCTCATAGGAATGGCAGTGATTGCTGACGGCTGTCCCCTTTTTTTCGAGGCTACCAATGAAAAAGGTCTAAGTATGGCAGGGCTGAACTTTCCCGATAATGCCTTTTACTGTGAGCCGAGAAAAGGCAGGCTTAACCTTGCCCCGTACGAGCTGATACCGTGGCTCTTAGGCAAATGTGCCACCCTGTCCGAGGTAAAAGAAGCGCTGAGCAGACTTAATGTAGTCGGAATCCCCTTCAGCGAAGGTCTGCCCCTCACCCCTCTGCACTGGATAATCTCCGATAAGAGCTGCTCTCTGACTCTCGAAAGCACGAAGGACGGTCTGAAAATTTACGATAACCCGTGGGGAGTTCTCTCCAATAATCCGCCCTTTGACCTGCAGATTCGTAATATGAATAAAAGTAACGCTCTGCCCGGCGACTTCTCATCTGAGTCAAGATTTATCCGTGCCGCATATTTAAAAGAAAAGGCTTCACCGAAAAGCAGTGAAGATGAAAGCGTAAACCAGTTTTTCCGTATGCTTTCACTGGTAAGCGTACCCGAGGGCTGTGTGCTCACCAAGGAAGGAAAGCCCCATTTCACACTCTATTCCTCCTGCTGTAACACGGACAAGGGTATTTACTACTACCACAGATGTGACAGCTGCACAGTAAAGAAAGCGGATATGCATAAATGTAATTCAGACGGTTATGCCCTATGCATCTCTGACTGATTTTTCCCCGTCAGAGAAATTCTGCGCCCGTTTCGGCAGTGACTGAAAAATACTTGAAAAAAAAGCCGATTACTGCTATAATCAAGTGTATAAATTTTCAGAACGGAGAAAAATATATGTCTGCTAAATTTTTTGTAGAGAAATATGTAAAGCAAATCAAGGCTATGAATCCCAAGTACGATGTGATTTACACCGTTTCAAAGGACGAGCCCATCACCTTTGAGGACAGCGAAACTGTAAAGCTTTCTATGGCTATCATCGCCGACACACATTTACCTAACAGAGAAAGTGCAGAAAAAAATCTCGCCAATACCTTTGAGGATATTGCTAACTCAAAAGAAAAATTCGATGCCTTCCTTATGGCCGGTGACATCGCTGACTACGGTACCGATAATGAATATGAGAGGTTTTTCCGCGTTCTCGATAATCAGAAATCCGTCGGCAAAATTCTCGTAACCATGGGCAACCACGATGCCCGCCTTTTCTTTAAAAAGAATACCAGAATCCTGGTGAAAAAGATCAAGGATTATCTCGGTATCGACACAGGCAAGGTTTACTACTCCTGCGACATCAAGGGCTACACCTTTATCGTACTCTGCACGGAAAAGAGAATACTCGAAAAGGCACATATTTCAAAAGAGCAGATCGCTTTTCTCGATGAGGAGCTGGCCAAAGGCACCAAGGACGGAAAGCCCGTTTTCGTGATGTGCCATCAGCCCTTTGCCGAAACTCACGGTCTGCCCGAGGTGTGGAAGACAGGCGATATGGGTGAGCAGAACGACGAGGTCAGAGCTGTTATGGAAAAATATAGGAATGTATTTTTCATCAACGGCCATCTTCACGGCGGTATCTTTGAAAAAATCGCCGAGGTTATAAATGAAGAAAACAATGTTCAGTCCGTCAGTATTCCCGGCTACAGAAAGGAAAACAATTTCGGTATCACCGACTGCGGTGTAGGCTATTTCTGTGAGGTTTATGAGGACAGAGTTATTTTCAGAGCCCGCAAGTTCATCAGCGGTGAATATAAAACCGGTGATTATACGAGACTGGAGTATAAGCTGATATAACCTCTCCGTCATTATCCGTTAAAAAAACACTTCACTATAAAATAGGGGCTGTAAAAAAACTAAATATGTCTTTATCTTTATAAATCATACTCAACAATAAAATGTGAGCCAAGCTTTCAGAAAAA
Organism: Clostridia bacterium; assembly: GCA_017436375.1. Classification (GTDB taxonomy): domain Bacteria; phylum Bacillota; class Clostridia; order Oscillospirales; family Acutalibacteraceae; genus UBA6857. The sequence goes on from JAFSDF010000148.1 coordinate 2,295, forward strand.
ATTCACGGACCTTTCCTGCAGAGCCTTTCGGAAAAGCAGACAGAGCGGTAAGCGACTGTCGGGGCGAAGGTACCTAAGGAGACGGAACGCGAAGTGTCGCAGACACTTCCATACCAGACGAAATATCTGTGCGGGGAGGGACTGCGGCAGCGATTTTCCTGTACAAGTCTTCAAAAAAGCACTGCCTGCCTTCTCTCTGTCGGTAAAGCAGTACATAGAACTGAAAATAACGGTAGTGCAGAAAGGTCGTTTTTAATCAAACGGCAGACTAAGGAAATTGCATAAAAGAAAGTAAAACCTTACTCCGTTACTTTTCTTCGTTCGGATTGTTTCCTCTGAAGGGCGTTTTGTTTACTTTGCCGCCCCGGGCAAAGTAAAAGCCCAAGCGGCTCGAGCGAAAAAGCCTGAAAGCTTATTTAAAACATAAAATCCATTGTAGAAGTCAAAAAATCAGACTTTCTACAATGGATTTTTCTGTATAATATTCTTTATTTTAAAGTGTTAAGGGGATGTTTAGTTTTTTTACATTCACTTTCACATTTATCTGAGCTTTTCTATCATCCTGTCAGGGAAATTACCGATGAGAGAATCGACACCCATAGCGGCCAGTCTCTCGATATCCTCATATTCGTTAACTGTCCAGGTATTGATCTCTCTGCCCTGTGCGTGCATTTCGTCAACTACCTCCTGACTTAAGGTGATATGCCAGGGATGACAGCACTGCACATTTCTTTCGGCTGTATATTTACCGAAATCTACAAGCCAGTCACCTGTAAGGAAGCCTCTTTTGATTTCCGGAGCTATTTCCTCACAGCGCTTTACTGTGAAGTGATTAAAGGAAGAGAAGATAATTCTGTCCTCGAGACCGTATTCCTTAATAAGCTCAACCGTTCTCTTTTCGATAGTGGGATACTCGTATACACCCGTTTTAAGCTCGATGTTTGTGATAATCGGTGTATTCTTTACGAGCTCGAAGTATTCTCTCAGTGTGGGAATACCGCAGAAGCCGTAAACACCTCTGAAGGTGGCCGAAGCATCAAAGCTTTTAAGCTCCTCGAGTGTCATATCCTTTACGAGACCTTCACCGTCACAGGTGCGCTTGATGTCCTCGTCGTGGATTATTACCAGCTCATTATCCTTAGTGAGATGAACATCCAGCTCGATACCGTCCACACCGATTTCCACTGCCTTTTCAAAGGCAAGCATAGTGTTCTCGGGATACTTACCGCTGAATCCTCTGTGTGCAAAAATTTTACTCATAATCTTTTCTTCCTTTCATAAAGGGTGTCAGCAATCGAACCGAACAAGACCAATATGTCCGATTTGCAGCACCTTTGTAATTTTTTCTCCTTGCAATACGCGAGTATTGCTTCGTCAAAGAAAAGCCCAAATGCACTACAACTTGCACATATTGGGTTCGTTTAACGTGAGGATGTTTTCGTCAGGTCAAGGCAAAAGGTGCAGGGAATACTCGCGTATTTCCAAGCCTTTTAACGCAGAGATGGTGGAAACAGACCGCGTTAAACCTTATTCGGTCCGATTGCTGCCACCCTACATATCAAATAGGCTCATCTGTCTCGTTTCGGGGAGATTACCGAAAGCGCCTACCTGACGGAGCGTTTCTATTACCGAGGAGCCCGCTGATGCCTTCTGTGCGAAGTCATCTATGGAGACAAACTCCGTCACACCCTCTCTCGCCTGAGCAAGAGCGATGGCGGCATTTTCACCGACACCTGCCAGAGCACCGAAGGGCATACGGATTTTTCCGTCCTCAATTTTGTAGATATTGGCATCGGATTTATAAATATCAATGGGCAGAAACTCGATGCCTCTGGCCATCATTTCGTTAACTACCTGCAGTGAGGGATACATATTGATTTCCTTAGGCTGGGCATCCTGCCCTTAGCCTTGATTTCAGCCATTCGTCTCCTTACGGCATCTCTGCCCTTGAGAACGGTAGCGGCTTCAATGTCTCCGCCTCGAACTGTCATAAAGGCAGCATAGTACTCGAGGGGATAATATATCTTGTACCAGCCAAGTCTCAGTGCCGCACTTACATAAGCCGCCGCGTGAGCCTTCGGGAACATATACTGGATTTTCATACAGGAGTCGATGTACCACTGCTCTACACCGTTATCCTTCATCGCCTGCTTATGCTCATCGGTGAGCAGCTTGGTAGCCTTACCCTTACGTACGATTTCCATAATCTTAAAGGCCATACTCGGCTCGACGCCCTTATGCATAAGGTAAACCATAATGTTATCTCGTGTACCGATAACATTAGCGATGGTGCAGGTGCCGTCCTTGATAAGATCCTGTGCATTACCGAGCCACACTCCCGTACCGTGTGAAAGTCCGGAAATCTGCAGAAGCTCGGAGAAATTACGGGGCTTGGCATCGAGGAGCATCTGAATAACAAAGGGAGTACCCATTTCGGGAATGGAAAGCGTACCTGTAGGACAGTCAATATCCTCAGCCGTAACACCCAAGGGCTCGGGTGAAAGAATAAGCTCATAAACCTTCGGATCGCATATATCCGTTTCCATTACGGGAATACCCGTCAGATCCTCGAGATGCTTATAAAGTGACGGAACATCATGGCCGAGGTTATCAAGCTTAAGGATAGTATCGTGCAAAGCGTGGAAATCGAAGTGAGTGGTTCTTGTGTCGCTCTTTGAGTCATCGGCAGGATGCTGAATGGGAGTGAAGTCCGCCGCATCAAAGCAGTCGGGAACGACAACCATACCGCCCGGGTGCTGACCTGTGGTTCTCTTTACACCTGTGCAGCCTCTGGTGAGCCTGTCCTCCTCTGCACGGGAAACAACTATATCTCTTTCCTGCAGATACTTTTTAACATAGCCGTAGGCCGTCTTATCGGCAACGGAAGCGATGGTACCTGCTTTAAAAACATGACCGTCACCGAAAAGAGTTTCCGTGTAGCGGTGAGCTCTCGACTGATATTCGCCCGAGAAATTAAGGTCAATATCGGGGCTCTTATCACCCTTGAAGCCGAGGAAGGTTTCAAAGGGGATGTCGTGACCGTCACGGATAAGGTCCGTACCGCATTCGGGGCAGTTCTTTTTCGGAAGGTCGTAGCCTGAGCCTACCTCACCCTTAAGGAAGAATTCCGACCATTTACAGTTAGGACAGCGGTAATGGGGAGCGAGAGGATTAACCTCGGAAATACCCGAAGCATTGGCTACATAGGAGGAGCCTACGGAGCCTCGTGAGCCTACATGGTAGCCGTGCTCCTCAGAGTTTTTAACGAGCTTCTGTGCGATCATATAGAGAACGCCGAAGCCGTGCTTGATGATGGAGGTCAGCTCTTTCTCCAGTCTTTTTGCTACATATTCGGGAACGGGATCGCCGAAAAGGCTCTTTGCCTTATCCCAGCAAAGCCGTGTGAGCTCATCATCGGCACCCTCCAGTGAGGGCGGATAGTTACCGCTGGGAATGGGTATGATTTTTTCGATCATATCGGCTATCATATTTGGATTAGTGATGACTATTTCCTTGGCCGTATCTTCACCGAGATAGTCAAATTCAGCCAGCATTTCCTCTGTATTACGGAAAAAGAGAGGCGCCTGCATATCCGCATCGGAGAAGCCCTGTCCCGCCATAAGAATAGCTCTGTAGCGGGCATCCTCCGGATCAATGAAGTGAACATCACAGGTGGCAACTACGGGCTTGCCCACAGCATCTGCCACATGTATTACCTTACGGTTGAAATTGCGGATATCCTCTACGGAATTGACATGGGGGAAGCGTTCGCTTCTTATCATATATTCGTTATTTCCGCAGGGCTGAATTTCGAGATAGTCGTAGAAGGAAGCGATTTTCAGTATTTCCTCCTCGCTTTTACCCTCTACTATGGCACGGTATAATTCACCTGCCTCACAGGCAGAGCCTATTATAAGACCTTCTCTGTGCTTTATGAGTTCACTTTTAGGAATAATAGGTCTGCGGTGAAAATATTCGAGATTTGATTTGGTTATAAGCTTGTAAAGATTTTTCAGACCCGTGAGATTTCTTGCCAGAATTATCTGATGGAAATATTTATTCTTTGCCTTTTTCCAATCCTCAAAGCTTATATCGGTATCGTCCATAAAGTAGCCTTCCATACCGTAGATGATTTTTATCTTGCCTCCTGCGGCGGAAACTGCTTCGGGATAAGCCTGTACCACACCGTGGTCGGTTATGGCGATGGCCTTATGTCCCCAGGCGATGGCTCTTTTTACGAGAACGGATGCGTCGGTCATACCGTCCATCATAGACATTTTCGTATGAAGGTGAAGCTCGACTCTCTTTTCCTCGGCATTATCCTGCTTCTGTATTTTTTCTACCAGACAGATAGCACGGGGAGAGATTACATTTTCACCTGAGAATTTATCGAAGGCAAGGTCGCCTCTTATCATAACCGTAACGCCGTCTTTTACCTTGCTCATAATAGCATCACAGTTCTCTTTTCTTTCAAACACCTTACAGGTGTAGGCATAGGTGTTGTCGGTGATATTGAAGGTTATTATGTAGCTTCTGCCGTCTCTTGTTTCTCTGCTGTCAAAGCCGAAAACATCGCCCCATACCACACAGGAGCCGTCCTCGACAGAGATTTCATTAAGAGGTCTGGGATTTTTCGTGATTTTATTTCCGTAGATAGGCTTGGCAGTTTCGAGATAGAGAGGAATACCCTCTACGATTTTATGCTCTTTGGGCTTGGGTGCCATATATTCGGCAGGATCTATGCCCTTGGCACGGAGATTTTCCTCCTCCGCCTTTTTGTGGAAGGAAGCGATTTCCTCATCACTTATCTTAAGCTCTCTCTGCCCCGTGAACTGAACATCGACTTTTCTGCCGAAGCGCTCAGCAATAAGACGGGACATATACTCCCCTGCTCCCACACCCTCGAGTATAGAGGCTCCACCGTGGGAAAGCTCGATAAAAAGAGTATTTCCGTCAAAGCTGCCCTTGCTGTCCCCGAAAAATCCGTTGGTGGCGGCTAAAGCGGAATTTGTCTCTCTTATGAGCGTGGCAAAATAGCCCTCGGAAAAGCACTCTGAAGGCATACGGGGTTTGATTATAACGGCAGAAACACCCAGTCGGCTTCTGAGCTCCGACTGAGCTTCTTCGATGGTTTTATCCGTGACAAGAGAAGGAAAAAAGGCTTTGATTTCCACCTGCTTTTTTTCCATAGCTATTGCCACATTTTCTATTTTACATTCTGCGAACCTTTCACTTAATTCCTTTGAATCAAAAGGTCCGAACAGTTCCTCAAATACGCTGTTCATTTAGTTCTCCGTGAATTTTACAGTAGCTCTATTTCTTTCATTAATTCGTCCAGAATATTTTCTTCGCTGACTTTTCTTAAAATTTCGCCTTTTCTGAAAATAATGGCGCAGCCGTCACCGCCAGCGATGCCGATGTCGGCTTCTCTGGCTTCACCGGGGCCGTTTACCACACAGCCCATAACTGCTACGGTAATGTTCTTTTTTACCGTGCGAAGTCTCTCCTCCACCTTGTTTGCCAGAGAAATAAGGTCAATCTTCGTTCTGCCGCAGGTAGGACAGGAAACGAGAGTAGGTGTGCTTTTATCTATACCGATAGCCTTAAGGATATCGAAGCCGGCATAAACCTCATTGACGGGATCGTCCGTGAGAGAAACACGGATAGTGTCACCTATTCCTCTGGTAAGCAGTGAGCCGATGCCCACGCTTGATTTGATAAGTCCCATTCTCGCCGTGCCCGACTCGGTAACACCGAGATGTAAAGGATAGGAGCAAAGCTCCGCCACTCTTTCGTAGGCACTTATCATATTGGAAACATTGGATGATTTTATGGAAATGACTATATCGTCAAAGTCATATTTTTCGAGTAATTTCACATGGTACATAGCACTCTGCGCCATAGCCTCGGGAGTAGGTCCGCCAAAGCGTGCAAGAATTTCCTTTTCCACAGAGCCTGAGTTTACACCGATGCGGATGGGTACACCGTGAAGACGGCATTTGTCTGCCACAGCCTTCACATTTTCGTCGGCGCCGATGTTTCCGGGATTAATACGGATTTTATCCACCCCTGCATCCAGGCTTGCCAGAGCAAGACGGTAATCGAAATGAATGTCCGCCACTACGGGCACACCGATGCTTTCCTTCAGTGCCGCTACGGTCTTTACACTCTCCATATCTGGAACGGCCACTCTTATGATTTCACAGCCTGCCGCCTCGAGTCTCTTTGCCTGAGCCACATTTCCCTCTATGTCGTGGGCAGGCACATTAAGCATAGACTGAACGGTGATTTTACTGTCACCGCCGATAAAAATATTACCGACCTTTACTTTTTTACATTCTCTTTTATTAATCATTATTTCACCTGCTTTAAAGATGACAGTAATCAAGACTGTATGCACCTTTGAAATTTTTTACCCCTTTAACGCAGAGATGGCGAAAATATGCCGTGTTAAATTTAATAAAAGCCTCGTCCCGAAACTAACTTCCATATATCGCTGAAGCTGATAACAGCCATAAAGGCTAACAGGATAATAAGACCTGCCGCATGAATCCACGACTCATATTTCTGCGGTACGGGCTTTCTGAAAATAACCTCAAACACCATAAAGAACAGGTGTCCGCCGTCAAGAGCGGGAACGGGAAGAAGATTGAAAAGACCGATGTTAATGGTAATCATAGCCATCATCATAAACAGTCCGCTCCAATCCACAGCCGCAATACTGCTCTGTGCGATGTCAGCAATTACCGTTACGGTACCGATGGGACCAGCCAGATCATTAAGACCGTACTGACCTCTGAGAAGGTCAAACAGGCTAAGATAAACCATTCTGCCCATAGAAATACTGTAGCCGAAGGCGGAGCCTAAAACATTGAGCACATTCTTTTCTTCACCTAAAATAGAGAAGTCAAAAACCGTGGCAGTGTTAAGCTTTACCTCTGAGAGAGAAATCTCCTCCTCCCCTCTTTTAAGGGTGAAATCATAGGTAAAGTCCTTATCTGCATCGATCTGCGCTATTAATTCTTCTGCTGTTTTGACTGCCATGCCGTTTATGCTGAGAATAATATCATCATTTTCGAAGCCCTGATCCTTAAGAAGGGCAGATATATCATAAACAGAGCAGTCCTCTCTGTAATAGAAGTTTCCGCTGGTTCTCTTTGCAAAGGCTACATCCTCGAGAGAAAGTCTCTCTCCGCCGCGCTCAACGAGAAAATCATATTTCCCGCTGCTGTTTCTCTGCATAAGAAAGCTGATGTCGTAATCGGAATAAACCCTTTTTCCGTCGATTTCTATTATCTTATCACCCACGGCAAGACTGCTCTCAGAGCTTACGGCACCCTCATAAAACTGTAGTATCTGATTAGTGCCTACCAGCTCACTGCCGGAAACGAGAAAAATGCAGACAATGAAGCCTAAGATAAGGTTAAACACGGCACCTGCGGCTATGATAATCATACGCTTCCACACCTTCTGATTGCAGAAGGCTCTGCCGTCCTCACTTTTTTCCTCTTCACCCTCCATGCTTACGAAGCCGCCGAAGGGTAAAAGGCGCAGAGCGTATTTGGTTTCCTTGCCCTGCTTTTTAAATAAAGTCGGTCCCATACCGATAGCAAACTCATTTACCTTTACACCGAAAAGCTTGGCAAAGATAAAATGGCCGAATTCGTGAATAAAGATAATGAGACCGAAGAAAAGCACGGCAATTAAAAAAGGTAATATTTTAGATAATGCTGAAGAAAAATCCATCGTAAAACAAAGAGACGAAGCTCTTTCCTTTCTGAAAATTTATCCGATTATTATAATAAGCTGTCAACACATTCTCTGGCGTATTTATCCGCCTCTAAAACATCGCTGAGAGTATATGCTGTTTTGTTTTCTGTTTTTTCTGTCGCCCTCTCCACTAATTCGGCAATCTGTAAAAAGCCGATTTTTCCCTCTCTGAAAAGAGCGTTTGCTCTTTCATTGGCACCGTTAGCCGCACAGGGATAAAGGCCGCCTTTTTTTATAGCCTCACGGCAGATGCCCAGACAGGCGAAGGTTTCGTAATCGGGCTTATAGAAGGTGAGATTGCGGTAATCCCACAGATTAAGCTTTTTAACCGGTGACGGATACCTTTCGGGATAGGTCAGTGCATACTGGATAGGTATCCTCATATCGGGGACACCTAACTGTGCTATCACCGAGTTATCATTATATTCGATAAGGGAATGAATTATGCTCTCTCTGTGAACCACAATATCAATCATATCGGGAGAAACACCGAAAAGCCACACAGCCTCGATAAGCTCGAGACCTTTGTTCATCATAGTGGCGCTGTCCACGGTTATTTTGGCGCCCATACTCCAGTTGGGGTGCCTCAGAGCCTCTGCGACAGTGATATTCTGAAGCTCCTCTCTCTTTTTACCGAAAAAGGGACCGCCCGACGCTGTTAATATGATTGACTTGAGCTCGTCTTTTTTATTCATACCCTCGAGACATTGAAAAATTGCACTGTGCTCACTGTCCACGGGTAAAATCTTAACTCCCTTTTCCGCCGCTTTTTTCATAACGAGTGCACCGCCTGCGACGAGAGTTTCTTTATTGGCAAGAGCGATATTTTTCCCCTGCTCAATGGCTGTGAGAGTAGGCTTAAGGCCTGCGATACCGACTACGGAGTTAAGCACGGTATCTGCCTGCTCAGCGGCGGCACAGAAGGCTACACCCTCAGCACCGGAATAAACCGCGGTATCTGTGTCTGCTACGGCGATTTTAAGTGCCTTGGCCGCTTTCTCATCATTGAGAGCGGCATATTTAGGCTTCCATTTTCTTATCTGCTGCTCAAGCACCTCAGCGTTTCTGTCTGCGGTGAGAGCAACGATTTCATAGCCTCTCATTTCAGCCACATCGAGACTCTGCGTACCGATGGAGCCTGTGGAGCCTAAAACGGAAAGCTTTTTGGTCATACTCTTTTCCTCCTTTACAGGGAAATATTAGAGAGAAATAAGTGCCACGATTCCGTAGAGCACGGGAAGTACAAAGGTACAGCTGTCAAAACGGTCCATTATACCGCCGTGACCGGGAAGAAGCTGACTGTAGTCCTTGATGCCGAAATTTCTCTTAAGCACGGAGGCAGAAAGGTCGCCTATCATACTTACCAGAGAGAGAACTACGGAAATGGGAATAATATAGAGATACTTCATAGCACTTTCACCGAAAAGGGTGTAGTTGTAGAGATTTTTGCACCCTACGGTGAAAAGGAAGAGAATAAGCACATTGAATGCGGCTGTGATTACCACACCGCCTACAGCGCCCTCGATAGATTTTTTGGGGCTGATAACGGGTGCCATCTTATGCTTGCCGAACTTTCTGCCTACGAGATAGGCAAAAGAGTCCGTAAGCCAGGAGGCAGCGAAAGCAAGTCCTACAAAATAGACACCCTCCTCATGGGTATATTCGGGATTGATGTCTGCTATGTTGTTAAGTCTGATGAAGCAGGAAAAAGCATAGGGTAAAGCCACGGAAGCGAAAAAGGCTGTCACGGTGTGTGTGAACTGAATGTTCTTATTATCAAACACTCCGAGTGAAAGGAGAATAAGAGCATAAAAGCTGTAAAGCACGCCTACCGCAGGAACGGTGATACCGAAGCCTACTGCTAAAACTGTGAAAAGGCTTACCGTACAGGAAAGAGTGTAAAGTATTTTACTCTTATTACCTACTGCTCTTACTACCTCGTAAGTAGCCATAGCGGCTATAGCGGCTAAAATAACTGTCATAACAGGCACCCAGTCCATAGCCACTGTTACGAGAAACAGCGCAAGACCGATAATAATGATAATGGTGGAGGCTGTACGCTCACCCTTAAAAAGCTTTTTCTTTTCTTTAATATCTTTTGACATAATTAATCTTCCTTTTTAGGGTGACGGTAATAATCCGAACCGTGTTTTTTATCGGATGATTTCCGCCACTTCTTCGTTAAAATACTCGCAAATCCGAAAGGATTTGCTGTGTTTTTGTCTTGAACTGCCAAAAATCCTCACGATAAAAAATCTTTGA
>JAFSDF010000149.1 GCA_017436375.1 Clostridia bacterium
GAAATATATAAAGGAAGTGAAATGATATGAAGCAGTTTCTTGCATTGGTTGCCATAGAAAATGTTACATATCATTTTGACATTCTTTACGGGTATACCGTTCCCGAGGAGCTGAGGGAAAGTGTAAGCGAGGGAACCCGCGTATTTGTTCCTTTCGGTAAAGGTAAAAGCGTAAAAAGGCAGGGTGTTGTTTTTTCCTTTGGTGAAGTTGAGAAAGAAAAAAAGTATAAGAGCATAATTTCTGTTCTTGATGATACGGAAATTATTACCAAAGAAATGCTCGATATAGCTGTTTTTTTGAAGGAAAGAACCTTCTGCACATATTTTGAGGGCATAAAGGTGCAAATACCTTCAGGCCTTAATTACAAAACCTCTGTCAGATATTTTGCGCTCTGCAACAAAACTGACATATCTCTCTCGCCGGACGAGAAACAGATATATGAGTATATGCTTTCCATTGATGATTTTGTCACCAAAAAGGATGTTCTTTCTGCTTTAGGATATTCATCTGACTGTGATATTATTGACAGACTTCTTGCAAAAAGGCTTTTGACTAAGGACTACAATGCTGTCAGAAATGCCAAGGATGCCACGGTAAAAAATGCGAGACTTGCACTTTCTCCGGAGGAGATTGATGCTCAGTTTCCTAAATTAACGGCTAAACAGAAAAGCGTTGTTAAAGTTCTTTCAGATGTCGGATCAGCAAGTATAAAGGAGCTTTGCTACTTTACCGGTGTCACTTCTTCAGTTGTAAATAATCTCGAAAAAAAAGGCATAATTGAAACAAGTGATGTAGAAATATACCGCATACCTGAGTCTAATCTCTCATACATCAGAGCCAAGGATGATATAATCCTTACCGACAAACAAAAGGATGCCTTCGATAAAATATATTCTCAGTATACATCCGGCGGCGGTACAAGTCTCCTTTACGGTGTAACCGGCAGCGGTAAAACCTCTGTTTTTCTTTCACTTATAGATAAAGTGATCGATGACGGCAGACAGGTTATCGTAATGGTACCTGAAATTTCACTTACACCGCAGATGATGGCCTTATTCAAAGGAAGGTATGGCTCTGAGGTAGCTATTTTTCACAGTGCACTTTCAGTCGGTGAAAGAAGAGACGAATATAAAAGGGTAAAAAACGGTCTTGTTAAAATTGCAATAGGTACAAGATCTGCTGTTTTTGCCCCTTTTACGGATATCGGACTTATAGTCATCGATGAAGAGCAGGAACACACCTATAAATCCGAAGCGTCGCCGAGGTATCATACATTGGATGTGGCGAAATTCCGTGTTAAAAATCACAAAGCCTTACTTTTACTCGCTTCTGCAACACCATCTGTAGAATCATACTCTAATGCATTAAGGGGCAAGTATTCTTTAAATGTCCTCGACGAAAGATACGGAGATGCTGTTCTGCCTGAGGTGGAAATCGTGGATATGAAGCTTGAAAGGCAAAAAGGTAACAGATACAGCATCAGCTCAAGACTACTCGAGCTGACAGAACAGAATCTCAAGTCCGGGAAGCAGACTATACTTCTAATAAACAGAAGGGGATATAATACTTTTGCTGCCTGTGACAGCTGTTCCAGCGTGGTTACCTGTCCTTTCTGCAGTATTTCAATGACCTACCACAGTGCAAACGGACGGCTTATGTGTCACTATTGCGGCTATTCTATGCCATTCACGAGAGTTTGCCCCGAATGCGGAAAAGACAGTGTCAGATATGCCGGCTCGGGTACTCAACGCATTGAAGAGGAAATAGCGGAGCTGTTGCCCGGCGCCAGAGTTCTCCGTATGGATACAGATTCGGCAGGCACACGAAGTAGCTTTGAACAGGGCCTTATCGATTTTGGAGAAGGCAAATATGACATCCTGCTTGGAACTCAAATGGTAGCAAAAGGGTTAAACTTTGAAAATGTTACTCTTGTGGGTGTTATAAATGCTGATCAGCAGCTCAATAACGATGATTTTCGCAGTCAGGAGAGGACTTTTGATTTACTGACACAGGTTGTCGGCAGATCTGGCAGAGGGAAAAATAAAGGCATTGCTTTAATACAGACATCGACTCCTCAGAATCATATTATCCGCCTTGCACAGAAGCAGGATTATTCAGATTTTTTTGAAACAGAAATCGGAATAAGAAAAGCGATGATTTATCCACCTTACTGTGATATTTGCACCGTTATGTTCATAAGCACTGATGAGGTCAAAGCATTGAGCTGTTCAAATGCTTTTCTCGTTCAGCTGAAAAAAATCACAGCTGAAAAATATGGTGATTTAAAAATTATTGTTCTTGGACCTATGCCGCCGAGAATTTCTAAAATAAGTAATAAATACCGATACAGAATAATAATTAAATGCAAAAACAGTCAGAAATTCAGAACAATGATAAAAGAATTATTAACCGATATGGGTAAAAATACCAAATTCAGTTCTGTTTCAGTTGTTCCGGATATTAATCCCGAAAATCTCTATTAAGTGAGGTAATTTTAATGGCAATAAGAAATATAGTAACTACAGGAGATCCGATTTTAAGAAAGACAAGCCGACCTGTAGAAAGATTTAACGAAAGACTTTGGGAGCTCCTGGATGATATGAAGGAGACTATGTATAAGGCTGACGGTGTCGGCCTTGCTGCCGTACAGGTAGGAATTCTCAGAAGAGTCGTTGTTGTGGATGTAGGTGACGGATTTCTGGAGCTTATCAATCCGGAAATAGTTGAAACCTCAGGAGAATATGAAGATGTGGAAGGCTGTCTTTCTGTTCCCGGTCAGAACGGTTTGGTAAAAAGACCGGAATACTGCAAAATCAGAGCACAGAACAGAAAGGGTGTGTGGAGATTTTACGAAGGCGAAGGCCTTAAGGCCAGATGCTTCTGTCACGAAATTGACCATCTTGACGGCATTCTTTATACTGATAAGCAAATCAGAGAGCTCTCCGCAGAAGAGATAAGAAGAATGAGAGAAAAGGATTGATTATATGCGTATCGTTTTTATGGGAACACCTGATTTTTCTGTCGAATGTCTGAAAGCGCTTGTAGCTTCTGAGCATGAGATAGTCGGCGTTTTCTGCCAGCCGGATAAGCCTGTAGGCAGAAAACAGATATTGACTCCACCCGATGTAAAGGTGGAGGCGATTAAGCACGGACTCAAGGTTTTTCAGCCTGTATCATTAAGGAGCGGCAAGGGTGTTGAAATTCTTCAGGAGCTCAAGCCTGACCTTGTAGTTGTCGTTGCATACGGAAAAATTCTTCCTGATGATTTTCTCGCTTTTCCGAAATACGGTTGCATCAATGTTCACGCATCTATTTTGCCGAAATACCGCGGAGCTTCACCCATTCATTATGCAGTTCTTAACGGAGACAGAATAACAGGAGTGACTGTTCAGCAAATGGATTCAGGTATCGATACAGGCGATATATTAAATATCAAAGAATGTGAAATAGGAATCAACGATACCACTGAGTATATGTATGAGGTTTTAGCACCGCTTGGTGCAGAGGCTTTGACAGAAACGATAAAAATGATCGAAAACGGCAGCCTTAAGCCTGTCAGACAGAACGAATCAGAGGCAACTCACGTCGGACTTCTCACCAAGGAAATGAGCGGAATTGATTGGACTGCTTCCGCATTCAGCGTTCATAATAAAATCCGCGGGCTCTATTCCTGGCCGGGTGCTTCTACCAAACTAAATGGAAAAACTTTAAAAATTCATTCGTCGGTTTTATGTGATATAAAAGGGAATAATATTCCCGGTGAGATTATCGATAGCAACGGCAGGCTTTTGGTCTGCTGCGGAGATAACAATACAATAGAAATAAAATCAGTACAGCTTGAAGGTAAAAAGAGGATGGATACTGCTGTCTTTCTTAACGGTTATCCGATACCGAAAGGAACTGTATTGGGTTAATTACAGATTTTCAAGGATGTGATATGATGTTCTGGTATGATTATTATTATATTATCCTGGTTGTACCTGCTATAATTCTTTCGATTATTGCCCAAGCGAAGGTAAAAAGCACCTACAATAAATATTCCCGGGTGTCAAATGCTAAGCGGATTACCGGTGCGCAGGCGGCGTATAATGTTTTGGCACATTACGGTATCACTGATGTTAAAATTGAGTGCGGTCACGGCAGGCTCAGTGACCATTACGATCCGCGCGGCAATGTTATAAGGCTTTCTCCGGAGGTTTATTCGGGTGCTTCAGTTGCAAGCATAGGCATAGCCTGCCATGAGGCTGGCCATGCTGCTCAGCACGCTCAGAATTATGTTCCCATTAAGGTGAGAAACCTCATTCTACCCGTTGCGAATTTCGGTTCATCAGCAGGAGTGCTTATTGCTGTTCTCGGATATTTTATGGGCTTCGGCTTTCTTGTTGATTTAGGAATAATTCTATTTGCCGCTGTGGTTATTTTCCAGCTTGTTACGCTTCCTATCGAATTCAATGCCAGCTCAAGAGCGCTGAGAGTTATAGATGAAACCGGCATGCTTCACGATGAAGAGAGAAACGGTGCAAAGAAAGTACTGACAGCAGCTGCTATGACTTATGTGGCATCTCTTCTTGTTTCTCTTATGTCTCTCATACGGCTCATACTCCGTACAAACAGAAGAAGATGATGAAAACGAGGAAAAGATAATGTTTAATGCGCGAAAAGTTGCTTTTGATGCTATAATTAAGCTTGAAAGAGATTCCGCCTTTTCCAATCTCACTTTAGATGCTTTTCTTAACCGATATGAAATGGAAGCCAGAGACAAAGCCTTTGTCTCGGCACTGTTTTACGGCGTCATTGAGCGCAAAATAACGCTTGATTATAATTTAAGCCTGTATCTTCAGAAGCCGCTCAATAAACTGAAGCCTGAGGCTGTTACACTTCTCAGAATGGGAGCCTATCAGATTTTATTTATGGATAAGGTGCCCTCATCCGCGGCAGTAAACGAAAGTGTAAAGCTCTCTAAAAAATACTGCAACTATGCCTCAGGACTCATTAATGCTGTTCTCAGAAAGCTGGACGAAAACGGTATTCAGCTTCCGGATAAAAGCAATTCGGCTCTATATCTGTCAGTGAAATATTCCTGTGAAAAATGGTTATGCGATAAATGGATTAATGAATACGGCTTTAAAAATGCCGAAGGTGTTCTTTCTGCCTCTACAGGTTCACCCGATACATTTATAAGAGTAAATACAGTGAAAACCTGTGCAGACGAGCTGATAAGCGAGCTCCGTAATGAGGGTGTTGACTGCGAAAAGACATATCTTGATAATGCTCTTAAAATCAAGCTTCACGGAAAAGATATTGAAAAGCTTACTGCATACAGAAAAGGTATGTTTCATGTACAGGATTTGGCTTCACA
>JAFSDF010000150.1 GCA_017436375.1 Clostridia bacterium
CAAGGGTAAAATTTGCTTTTTTAGCCGTTTTTTCGCCCGCTCGAAGTATAAACATACGCCTTCGGGACGAAGAAAACGACTTCTGCATCTTAATGCAACTGCTCCCTACAATATTCTCTGTAAAAGTGGCGGACTGTCTTTTCTTTTTATTCGAAGCATCTCCCGCCCGTTTAGCGTTTTGCATTTAGCACTTAGCGTTTAATTTGGCGGTGCATCACTTCTTCATTCCCGAAGTCCTACACGCCCGTTCTGCATTTTGCATTCTGCATTCTGCATTTAATCAGCCTACCTCGACGATACCGTCTTCCTTAACCGTAACGGTCATTCCGTCCTTTACATACTCGAGGAATTCCTCACCGAGAGAGTCGATAACGGGCATAGTCACACCGTCCACCCATACATCGGCTAAAACTGCACCTGCAGCGGCGAGAGAGTCGATGGGTAAGGAGAAGAGCATACAGGCAGGATTTTTCTGAAGGGCGCAAGCGCAATAAAGAACGAGACCGCCTGTGGTGGAGCCGATGGTCTGAGGAAGGCAAAGAGCCTTATTCAGGAGAGATTTGCCGTATAAGTCAGCATTATTCTGGTCACCGCATTTCACTTCCTTATCACCGAACTGGAGTGCATTCTGGAAGGATGCGAGAGTATTAAAGCCGCTTTTGGTAACAACTGCTTCGGCTGTTACAGTACCGGGAGTTACAACTCTGCCTTTAAACTGTTTCATTATTTTTTACCTCCGTCTGTAATTATTGATAAGATCTCTGCTTCCTTATAGAATTTGGCCGTAGTGTAAGTACGAAGCTTATTTGAGCAGGTAATTACGGGCATTTTCTTACAGAGAGGATTGTTCATATACATAAGAGGACAGATGTAGGAGATGATAACACCTGTGGCGCGAAGACGGGCATAATAGGGAGTCTTTTCGAATGCCTCGAGCACCTTCGGAGCGGCAGTGAGAACGGTGGGAACGCTTACCTTTACATTACCCTTTCTCTTAAGCTCACCTTCGATATTGTCTGTCCAGTCCTTAAGCTGCTGAAGTGAAAGGTGAGGACAGCCGATGAAGCAAAGCTTGGGAGCAGCATCGGGCTTTTTCCAGATAACGGGATAGTTTTTCTGCACTCTTTCCAGCTCTGCATCGTCGATGATGTATTCCTTTGCACCCTCTGCAATAAGCTTTTCACCGAGCTCTGCGGCTTCGGGAGTGAGATTTTCGATATGGTAAAGACCTACCGCACCGTTTGAAGCTGTGGCTGCACCGAAGTCCTTAAGGTATGCACAGGCAGAGTCATTAAGCTCTGTGCCTATCCATTTATCAAGACCTACCACATAGGGAACATCCTCCATAACCTTCATACCGATGGCAGATCCTAACAGCTGAGCCTCAGGCTTCTTTTCGGTCTGAACCTTCACTACCCAGGTAGCCTTTCTGCCCTCATCGGTAAGAAGACCGAAATAAGGAACGAAGCCTACGATGGAGCCCATAATGTCGATAATACCTGAGTTACGGTTACATCTGGCGCCTAAAACAGAGTTGGCATAAACTACGGCACTTGACTCTGCCCAGGAGAGAATGTCACCCTTTTTGGGCTTATTGCCTACCTCGTCCATATAGCAGGTACAGGTGAAGGCATCCTTATTCATAAGACCGAGCTTCTGAAGCTGATCCTCATAAAAGCTCTGCTTGGTGTACATAAATTTATTGAAAATAAGGTTCTGAAGGAAGTTGGCGGGAACCTTCTTATCCAGAGGACGGGGGTCAACGGAAAACTTCTGTCCTGAAACGACACCTGCATCTAAAATAGTCTGCATAAGGTCATAGACGGGAGACATAACCTTAAGGCCGAAGGAGGTAACCAGATGGTTATAGTCAGAGGTTATGGGTACTAATTTCTCGGCACCGAAGGCTTCACCGTACATAACGAGGGTTTTCATAACCTTCGCCATTACTTCGCCCTTTGAGCCGTCAAGTATTGCCTGCTGTTCTTTAGTAAGAATCATAGTATTTTTCTCCTTTACTTATATTCTCTTATTTTAAATCTTCATAGCGATGTCCCAGGCGCCCCAGATAACCGTACGGAGATTGCCTACCTTGGCAGCATCACCGATAATGTGAACATGCTTTGCCTTGGGAGCGACGGGAGTAGGAACATAGCCTACGGACATAACTACGCTGTCTGCTTCGATATCGGCTGTCTTGCCGTCCTTGCCCTTAACAGTAACCTTGCCGTCACAGATTTCGGAAACTGAGGATTCAAGATATACGGGAACCTTATTTGTTTTAAAGAAATCACGCAGGAAAGATGTATTAGCAAGGCAGATACCCGGTGTGGTGATAAGGTCATCCTGCATTTCCACGATGGTGGGCTTTTTGCCCTGAAGGTAAAGGTCATAAGCGATTTCACAGCCTGTAAGACCGCCGCCGATAACCGTAACCCTTTCGCCTACTTCCTTATTACCCAAGAGATAGTCGATAGCTTCTACTGCCTTGTCAGCACCCTTAACGGGGATGCTTCTTGCCTTGGCACCTGTTGCAACGATAACCTCATCAGCACCGAGAGAAGCGATATCCTTAATCTCAGTGTTCATCTTCACATCGATGTCGTGGCAGGAAAGCTCACGGATATACCATTTGATCAGGTCTCTGTCCTTTTCCTTGAAGGAAGGAGCAGCTGCTGCGATGAATACACCGCCCAATTTATCGCTCTTTTCGTAGAGAGTAACCTTATGGCCTCTCTTGGCGCAGACGATAGCAGCCTCCATACCGCCGATACCGCCACCGATAACAGCGACCTTCTTTGATTTTTTAGCAGGAACGATTTTATATTTCTTTGACTGCATTGTTTCGGGATTGAGTGCACAGCGTGCAAGTCCCATAGTATCGAGAAGGTCCTGAGTATTTGCGTGTCCCTTTGAGGAGGAGAAGTTAAAGCAGCCGCTGTGACAGCAGATACAGGGCTTGATTTCCTCGAGTCTGCCCTCGATAAGCTTCGTTACCCAGGCAGGGTCTGTAAGGAACTGACGGGCTACACCTACAGCATCGATTCTGCCCTCCTCGACAGCCTTTGAGGCTACATCGGGCTCCATACGGCCTGCACATACTACAGGAATATCAACGAACTGCTTGATGTGTGCTACATCGTCAAGATTACAGTTCTGGGGCATATACATAGGAGGATGTGCCCAGTACCATGAGTCGTATGTACCGTTGTCGGCATTGAGCATATCGTAGCCTGCGTCCTGAAGATACTTTGCAGCCTTTTCAGACTCGGGCATAGCACGGCCTACCTCTGTGTAGTCCTCACCGGGCATAGCTCCCTCGCAGAAGCCCTTCATCTTTGACTCTACGGAGTAACGGAGAGATACGGGATAATCCTCACCGCAGGCCTGCTTGATAGCCTTGACAACCTCTGCTGCGAAACGGTATCTGTTTTCAAAGGAGCCGCCGTATTCATCGGTACGCTTATTGAAAAATTCGATAGCAAACTGGTCTAAAAGATAACCCTCATGAACAGCGTGTACCTCCACACCGTCTACACCTGCATCACGGCAGAGCTTTGCTGTCTTTGCAAAGGCCTCGATGATTTCGTGAATCTGCTCCTTGGTCATTTCGGGACAGATAATATCGTGTGCCCAGCGTGAACGCTGAGGAGAGGGAGAAGCCAGCTCATGAGAAGTGTCTAAAATAGGCTTCACAAGAGCACGGGTAAACTTATTCTTATGCAAGGGAGCCACCAGCTCGGTGATAGCCCAGCTTCTGCCCATACCGGCTGTAAGCTGAACGAAAAGCTTGGCGCCTGTCTTGTGTATTTCGTCCATAAACTCTTTGAGCTCTTCAAACATTTTGGGATTCTGCCACAGCCATTTACCCCAGAAGGTATCACGAAGAGGTGCGATACCGGGGATAATAAGTCCTACATTGTTGTTTGCTCTTTCGAGGAAAAGCTTTGCTGCTTCCTTGTCGAAGTGACAGCCACCCAGCTCAAACCAGCCGAAAAGAGATGTACCGCCCATAGGGCACATAACAATACGGTTTTTGATTTCCACATTACCGATTTTCCAGGGTGTGAACAGAGCTTCGTAATTTTTGTCGATGGTGTTCATATTTTCTTTCCTTTCGCAGTAAAATTTCTTTGCCGAAGAGGATCCGTGCATTTACTTCAGCGTACAAAATCATTATATAACAGCAAAATATAAAAGTCAATGATATTTAATTGTATGAGAAGCTACTCTCTTTAAACACCAAACCTCCGCCGAAACGGCAGAGGTTTGCATCCGTATCATCAAATTAACTGAGCTTCCTTTTCTGTCAGCTGCCAATGCATCCGTTTTCTTTCCTGCAAGAGCCCGGTAGCCTTTATCTCCTTTAATTTCAGCTGCTGAGAACAGATTCAGTTATAAATTAAACTTAGCAAATGTCATATACCCGGAGGGATAAGCTTCATAGAGAAGACCTACGGTATTATCCGCCAGGACTGCCAGACATGAATACGCATAAAAATCCGCATACTTTTCAAAAGCGGCATATTTTTCCTTGTCCGTAACATCATAGGTTTTTATCCAGCTGACCTTTTCGTCATCAATTCTGCCGAGAAAAACCTTTCCGTCTGTTCTGGTTCTATCCTTTCCCGAATGTCCTGTAGGAGTAGCGAGAAGAATAAATCTGCCGTCATTAACCATTCCGTCGGGCAGAGGCACATCCTCGGGAACGGAAATAACCGACCTCTGACACTGAGGCACCTTCGGTTCCGCAGGCTCAAGCCTTCTGAAGGTATCACCGCCGTCATAGGACACACTCAGAGGAATTTTACCTCCTCCCTTAGGTCTGCCGAAGCAGAACACCCTTCCGTCAGGCATCTCCACGAGCTGACATTCGTCGATATTTTCGCAGAAGACTCCCCTGTTTCTCCGCCAGGTTTTTCCTCCGTCATCACTGAGGATAACCAGAGCTTTATTAAGAATGTAGCAGGGTGCAAGAAGTCTGCCTTTATACTCACCGTATCTGAGCGCCAATCCCACACCCGGTCCTACACCGAGAAAAATCCCGTCTGAGTTCTGCTTATAATAAGGTGTAATATCGACAGGCTGAGAGAAGCTTTTTCCTCCGTCGGTGCTTTCAAGCATATAAATGTACGAAAGAAGCGGAGCACTCAGCGGTGCCGGTCCTGTTTCTATACAAAGAAGATTACCGTCCTTATCAGAAATTTTTTTCTTCTGAACGAATTCTACGTTGCTTTCTTTGAATCGCTTTTTCCCTTTACTGACAAATATGTTGCCCACATATATATCCTCACCGGTTCTGTTTTCAGGAATAAGAGGAGGATATTTCTCTATATACTGAGGCTCAGCTCCGCTGCAATAATACATATCTCCCATAGTGGAATAAGCATACTCCGGAGAGTGATTTTTAGGCACATAAAACGCAGTTTTTCTGCCGTGGGGATCGTAAACGAAGCCGTCGGGATGCAGTGTGTATTCCTTACCCTTACGGGCAAACCTTCCGTCAAGCTTGGTCTTGCCCGAATAAAGCTTCAGACAAAAGCCGTCCTCATTTTTCCTGTAGCCGCTTCCCTTTCCGAGCAGACGCGGTGCGTGAAGCCCCTTCGATTCAGGATAAAAATCCACCAGCATAATTATTCTGCCGTCAGCCGTTTCCGTAAGCAGCGGATCAATGGCAAAGGCAGAGGTATACTCATTTCCGTCAAAGGGATACTTTCTTACAGGCGGAGAAAAAACCGTCTGCATATCAGAAAAGCTTTCGCCGTTATCCGTGCTTCTTCTCACTGCTATTTCGATAAAGCCCCAGTCGGCACCGCAGGAGGCCTTGTCAGCGGCGGCGATAACAGTGCCCTTATACTCGCCGTTTTTCAGGCACAGCAGAGACGGTATTCTGCCGTCAACCATCCCGCCGAACTGTTTACCGTCATTATAAAATCTTTCAAATGCTTCGCAGTTTTTTCCTGCAAAAAGAGGATAATCCTTCATTTTTCTTACCTCGTTTCAATTGTCCATAGGGCGACGACAGTAATCCTCTCACCTATGCGTCTTTTAGTTGATTATAACATACAGAATAAACAATCTCAACTACCCTTCAAACAAAAATATGCTCTTTTTCCGCAATTTTCCGAAACCGATACAGTGCTCAAATAAATCTTACGAATAAAAACACTCGCTGAAATATATTGTAATATACAGCATTTTTTGATACAATTGTTCCAGTTTTTATTTTACGGGGAGAAAATTATGATTGAGCTGGCTAAAAAGATAGGACTTTCACAGGAAACAATAAAAAAGCTTCAGACTCTTATTAATAAAAATTCCGCAAGGATTTTCCGCTGTGCTGAAGCGTGTACAAAAAATGGCTTTCATCACCTCAAGGGCAAATCACAGATATTTATTCTGGCGGTCATATTGAAGCTTGCTGACGACATTAAAGCTGAATATGACAGAGCCGGCATCGATGAAAGCATATATTATGACACTATGAGTGACATAAAAATATGGTGCGATAAAACTGACGGAAAAGGGCTTAAAAACTACGGCTGGCTTAAAAACCATGTCAGCTTTGAGCTTTTCAGACTCGGAAGGCTTCAGTTTCAGCTATATGAATGCAAAAATAAAACACTTCTTTACGATAAGCTGCCCTTCAGATACGGTGACAGACTGATTTATGTTCACATTCCCGAGGGAGAAAGTCTCGATGAAGAAAAATGCAGAGCATCCTTTTTGTCGGCAAAAAGCTTTTTCAGCCGCTATTTCCCGGAATATGAATACCGTTTTTTCTTCTGTGAAAGCTGGCTTCTTTACGAGGGCAACAGAGATTTTATGGCAAGGGACAGCAATATTCTGAAGTTTATGTCTCTTTTCGACATACGCTACAGTGTAAGACTTGATATACAGGCAATAGAAAGAATATTCGGAAAGCGAAAGCTTCTGAAAAACAGCTATGCCGAAAAAACCTCATTGCAAAAAAGAGCAAAGCAATATATGCTGAGCGGAAAACAGCTCGGCATAGGCATTGGCATCAGAAAACCGTAAAGCAGACGGGACAACAGTCCCGTTTTCATTTTAACTTTAAAATACGATTAATTGTTGAATTATTTTGTAGCTTTTGCTATAATTAATTCGGATTTTTATAACAAAGGAGAAATTATATGGATAATTTACAGCTAATCAAAGAACAGATCTGTGATGTTTGTCACAAAATGTGGCAGCTCGGCTGGGTTGCGGCGAATGACGGCAATGTCAGTGCCAGACTTCCCGACGGCAGAGTTATCGCCACTCCCACAGGTATCAGCAAATCCTTCATCACTCCCGACAAGCTTGTTATTCTCGATAAGGAAGGCAACATCCTCGAAGCAAATGAAGGCTACCGCCCCTCAAGCGAAATAAAGATGCATCTTCGCTGCTACGACAAAAGAGAGGATGTTTTCAGCGTAATTCACGCTCACCCTCCCGGAGCCACAGGCTTCGCCGTAGCCCACAAGTCAATGGATATGTATAATATGATCGAGGATGTGGCAGCAATCGGCTCCGTACCCCTCACCCCCTACGGCACACCCTCGACCTCAGAGGTTCCCGACGCTATTGAGCCTTATCTCGAGGAGCACGATGTAATGCTTTTAGAGAATCACGGCGCCCTGGCAGTAGGCAGCGATGTCATTACAGCCTTTTACAGAATGGAAAGCCTCGAGCTCTGGGCAAAGATCACCATCAACGCAGTTATTCTCGGCGGCAGCCGTGACATAAGCAGTGAAAATATTCAGAAGCTTATTGACCTTAGAAGCTATTACAGGATTACGGGCAGACATCCGGGCTACAAGGTATTCAATCCCGACGATGAGCTGCTTCACAAAAAGGATTAAGAGGTGAGACTATGCTTAAAGGAATTTCACCCGTAATTTCACCCGAGCTGCTTAAGGCTCTGGCCGAAATGGGACACGGGGATGAGCTCGTTATCGCAGACGGAAATTTCCCCTGCCACAGCGTGGGTAAAAACGCTGTCGTTATCCGTGCCGACGGCCACGGTGTACCCGAAATCTTAGATGCAGTTCTTAAGCTTATCCCTCTCGACACCTACACAGAAAAGCCCGTAGCACTGATGCAGGTCGTACCCGGTGACACCTGCGGTACTCCTGAAATATGGCAGACCTATGAGGAGCTTCTCACCAAATATGAGCCTTCGCATCACAGCATAGATTATACTGAGCGTTTTGCTTTTTACGAGAGAGCCAAGGATGCTTATCTCATTATCGCCACAGGCGAAAAAGCAATTTATGCCAACATTCTGCTGAAAAAGGGTGTGGTAAAATGAAAACGGTTTTAGCCTTTGACTTCGGTGCCTCCACAGGCAGAGCAATAAAAGCCGTCTTTGACGGAGAGAGTATAGCCTATGAGGAAATTCACCGCTTTGAGAATACACCTAAAACAGTTGACGGTCATATCTGTCACGATGTTGATATGATTCTCACCGAAATAAAAGCCGCCATAGAAAAAGCCGGCAGAATTGATTCACTTGCCTTTGACACTTGGGGCGTTGACTACGCCCTTCTCGATAAAGAGGGCAGCCTTATTCACGAGCCGTATCATTACCGTGACGGCAGAACAAAAGATGCTCTCGGAAAAGCTTTCGGAAAAATCACTGCAGATGAGCTTTATGCCGAAACAGGCAACCAGATTATGAATATCAACACTCTGTTCCAGCTTATCTGCGACGATAACACGGACAAGGCTGATAAGCTCCTGTTTATGCCCGATTTATTTGCCTATCTCCTCACCGGCAGAAAGGTGTGCGAGCTTTCCATCGCCTCCACCTCTCAGATGCTCGATATAAAAGAGAAATGCTGGAGTAAAAAGGTGCTCGGTGCATTCGGCATAAAAGAAGCTCTTTTTCCTGAAATAACGGCAAGTGCCACGGTAAACGGTGACTACAGAGGCATTCCCGTAATCAGTGTGGCAGGTCACGATACCCAGTGTGCTGTCGCCGCTATGCCTACTCTCAGCGAAAATGCCGCCTTCCTTTCCTGCGGCACCTGGTCACTCATTGGCTGTGAGCTTGATGAGGCTATTATGACCGCACAAAGCAATGCTCTCGAGCTTTCAAACGAAATGGGCGCTAACGGAAAAATCAATTTTCTGAAAAACATCAGCGGTCTGTGGCTTATCCAGGAAACGAGACGCAATCTGGCAGAAACAGACAGAAAATACACATATAATGAGCTTGAGCTTCTCGCAAGAGAAAGCGAAAAATTCAGATCGTTCATCGATCCCGATGCTCCTGAGCTTTCTGCACACGGTATGCTACCCGAAAAAATAAAGACCTACTGTGAAAGAACCGGCCAGCCTGTCCCCGAAACAGTCGGTCAGATAGTAAGGTGTATTTATGAAAGCCTTGCGATGAAATACCGTCTTGCTCTCGAGCAGATAGAAAAATGTACAGGCAAAAAGTTTGATGTTCTGCATCTGATGGGCGGCGGAACAAAGGACGGCTTTTTATGCGAGCTGACTTCACAGAGTCTCGGTATTCCCGTCGTGGCAGGACCTATAGAGGCTACCGCCTTAGGCAATATAGTGCTTCAGCTTATTGCTCTGGGAGAAATCGGAAGCATTGAAGACGGAAGAAGGCTTATCGCCAAAACAGAGAAGGTCAGAACCTTTTCACATGAGCACACTCCCGACTGGGACGAAGCTTATGAAAAATTCTGTAAAATAATAAAAAAATAAATATAAAGGAGAAAATTGTTATGTTATATCCCAGAATTGGTATAAGACCTGTAATTGACGGCCGTTGGGGCGGAGTAAGAGAAAGCCTCGAGGCTCAGACTGTGGGTATGGCTCAGTCAGCCGCAAAGCTTATCAGCGAAAATCTCAGATACCCTGACGGCACACCCGTACAGTGTGTGATTTCCGACACCACCATCGGCGGCGGTGCAGAGGCTGCAAGATGTGAGGATCAGTTCTCAAAGGAGAATGTGGTTGCTACACTTTCCGTCACTCCCTGCTGGTGCTACGGCTCAGAAACCTTTGATATGAATCCCAACACCATCAAGGCAGTATGGGGCTTCAACGGTACCGAAAGACCCGGCGCCGTTTATCTCGCCGCAGTTATGGCAGCCTATGCTCAGAAGGGACTCCCCGCCTTCTCAATATACGGCAGAAATGTTCAGGATATTGACGACAGAACTATCCCCGAGGATGTGGCAGAAAAAATCCTTCGCTTTGCCAGAGCTTCAATCGCTGTAGGCTGGATGAAAAACAAAGCTTATGTCAATCTCGGCGGAATTTCAATGGGTATCGCAGGCAGCTACTGTGATGCATCCATGTTCCAGAAATATTTCGGTATCCGCGCCGAGTGGGTTGATATGAGTGACATTATCAGAAGAATCACCCTCGAAATCTACGATAAAGACGAATACGAAAAGGCTCTCGCCTGGATAAAGGCTAACTGCAAAGAGGGCTATGATGTAAACGCAGGTAAAAATCTGCCCGAAATCATCAGAAAATCCAAGGTCGTTCCCGCTGACAAGGACTGGGAATTCATCGCTAAGTTCTCTATTATCGTAAGAGATATTCTTTACGGCAATAAAAAGCTTGACGAACTGGGCTGGCATGAGGAGGCCCTCGGCAAAAACGCTGTAGCAGGCGGCTTCCAGGGACAGAGAAACTGGACTGACTGGCTTCCCAACGCTGACTTTACAGAGGCAATTATGGCATCAACCTTCGACTGGAACGGACCCAAGGCTCCCACACCCTTTGCCACAGAAAACGATACCCTTAACGGTGTTTCAATGATGCTCGGCACTCTCGTCTCAGGCAGTGCTCCCTGCTTCCACGATGTTCGTACATACTGGAGCCCCGAGGCATGTGAAAGAGTTACGGGAATCAAGCCCGAAGGCAAGGCAAAGGACGGCTTTATCCATCTGATCAATTCAGGTGCTACGGCTCTCGACGGTAACGGCGCCGCAAAGAACGACAAGGGCGAAGGCTGTATGAAGCCCTTCTGGGAAATGACGGAAGATGATATAAAGGCCTGTCTCGAGGCTACCGACTGGTGCAGAGCAAACTATGAATATTTCAGAGGCGGTGGATTCTCCAGCCACTTCCGTTGCAAAGCAGAAATGCCCGTAACAATGCTCAGAGTCAACATTATCGAAGGTATCGGCCCCGTAATGCAGATCGCAGAGGGCTATACCGCTGATCTTCCCGACACTGCCCACGATAAAATCGACTGGAGAACAGATCCCACCTGGCCCACCACCTGGTTCGTTCCCAACCTCACCGGCGAAGGTGCCTTCAAGGATGTATATTCAGTAATGGCAAACTGGGGTGCAAACCACGGCGTTACAGTTTACGGTCATGTAGGTGACGATCTGATCACCCTTGCTTCTATGCTTCGCATTCCTGTCAATATGCACAATGTACCCGAGGAAAGAATTTTCCGTCCTCATGCATGGGCAGCCTTCGGCACAGAGGACAGTCAGAGTGCAGACTACCGTGCCTGCAAGACCTACGGACCTATTTACGGTTAAAATTTAAGCTTTAGTTTTAAAGGAGTTAATATTATGGCAAACAGATTTGTACTTAACGAAACATCCTATCACGGCAAAGGCGCTATCGCTGAAATCGCCACCGAAATCAAAGCAAGAGGCTTCAAAAAGGCTTTTGTATGCTCTGATCCCGATCTTATCAAATTTGAAGTTACCAAAAAGGTAACAGACATTCTCGACGGAGCTGATATTCCCTACGAAATCTACAGCGAAATCAAGCCCAACCCCACTATCGAAAATGTTCAGACAGGTGTTACAGCTTTCAAAGCCAGCGGCGCTGACTGCATCGTTGCAATCGGCGGCGGTTCCTCAATGGACACAGCAAAGGCTATCGGTGTCATCATCGAAAACCCCGAATTTGCAGATGTCCGTTCACTTGAGGGTGTCGCTCCCACAAAGAATAAGTGTACTCCCATCATCGCTGTCCCCACTACAGCAGGTACAGCCGCAGAGGTTACCATCAACTATGTTATCACCGACGCTGAAAAGAACAGAAAGATGGTCTGTGTCGATGTTCATGACATTCCCGTCGTTGCAGTAGTCGATCCCGATATGATGGCTTCTATGCCCAAGGGTCTCACCGCCGCTACAGGTATGGATGCTCTCACTCACGCTATCGAGGGCTACATCACCAAGGGTGCATGGGAAATGAGTGATATGTTCCACATCAAAGCAATCGAAATTATTGCAAAGAGCCTTCGCGGTGCAGTAGAAAATACCGCAGAGGGCAGAGAGGGTATGGCTCTCGGTCAGTATATCGCAGGCATGGGCTTCTCCAATGTAGGTCTGGGTATCGTTCACTCAATGGCTCATCCTCTCGGTGCAGTTTATGACACACCCCACGGTGTAGCAAATGCCATCATCCTTCCTACCGTTATGGAATATAACGCTCCTGCCACAGGCGAAAAATACAGAGACATCGCCAAGGCAATGGGTGTAGAAGGCACAGATGCTATGAGCCTCGAGGATGCGAGAAAGGCGGCTATTGATGCTGTCCGGCAGCTTTCAGCTGATGTAGGTATTCCTGCTGATCTTAAGGACATAGTAAAGGCTGAGGATATCGACTTCCTTTCACAGTCAGCCTTTGACGATGCCTGCCGTCCCGGTAACCCCAGAGACACAAGCGTCGAGGAAATCAAAGAGCTTTATCTTAAGCTGATGTAATAATACAAAGCAAAATAAAGTCAAAGGACTGTCGCACGAAAGTGTAACAGTCCTTTGATAATTATTTCATATATTTTTCTTTATATTTAGATACTATTGCATTCATCTCATCCATGTGAGCTTCCATATCCGCCACCAGTCTGAACTGATTTCTGGCTCTTACGATATTATGCTCAGGGTGAGTAGTTCTGAAATATACATCTCCCTCAAGGTAGTCAGTAAGGAATCTCATACCGCATTCAAAGGTCATTAATTTGGCACCGAAGGCAAGATTTTCGATTTCCGCATCACAGAGACTCTCTGCAGTCTCACTGCGGAAGCCGTCTGCATAAGCTTCAAAGAGTGCAAGGTCGATACCCACCTTTGAAAGATCGGTTTCATCCTCTGCGGCCTTATTGGCACCTGAACGGATGCTGTCGCCGAAATCGTAAAGTGAAAGTCCGGGCATTATAGTGTCAAGGTCGATTACGCAGATGCCTTTATCTGTCTTTATATCGAAAAGAACATTGTTAAGCTTTGTATCATTATGGGTAACTCTGATAGGCAAAGCTCCCTCTGCGATAAGATCTGTCAGCTTATGTGTATCAGCCTTACGCTCGGTGACAAAGCGGATCTCATCTTCACATACAGCTTTTCTTCCCTTTATGTCAGCCTCTGCCGCCTTGAGAAAGTTTTCGTATCTCGCAGGAGTGTAGTGGAAATTTCTGATTGTTTCGTGAAGCGTCTGAGCAGGATAATCAGCGAGAAGCTTCATAAATCTGCCGAAGGAACGGCCTGCATTTGTGAAGGTATCGATGTCCTTTGGCTTATTGTAGGTAAGAGCCTCATCGACATAAATATACATTCTCCACGCACCGTCATTCTCATCACGGAAATAGTATTCACCGCTGTTACAGGGAAGGAAATTAAGGTTTTCTCTCTTATAATCGCTGCCTGCTTCTTTTATTTTTTCTGTAATGTGCTTTGTAACCCCGACGATGTTTTCCATAAGCTCATCCGGATTTTTGAAAACGAAGGTGTTGATTTTCTGAAGTATGTACTTTTCTTTTTTATCAGTTTCGACAAGATATGTGGCATTGATAAGACCTGCCGTAATCTGATTTACACTCACGATGCTTCCGCCTCTTTCAAAAGCCTCAAAGGCGGTTTTAATTTCATTTGTTATCATTTTCTGCTCCTTTCACCCCACTGACGAAAACATCACAGCAGTTTTTTAACAATTCAGCTTCTTTGCAAATATAATGCATTTTAATAAGTATATCAAAACCTGACGCAGCATTCAATATTTACAGCCAATAAAATTTATTCAACATTGCTTATAAAGCTTTGCCGACATCATCAGCTTGTTTTTTTCAAAAGACTTTCGTCGTGTCTTTCAATATACTTAAATGTGTCTGTCAGGGAGAGAAAACGCCTTGGCTGTTCGTGATAGGATGTTTCAGAAGGATTCTTTATCGTATTAATATGCCACACCTTTACAGGAAACGCAACCGAATTAATCTTCCATTTCCCTGCGTCAGTCTCGATGTAAACAAACCTATCGTCACAGGAGAAGCCGAAGTCAACCCTTGCACACATTTCCTCTATGTCTGAAACTCTTTCCTCAAAGTGTATTTCATTCGTTACAGGTATCGATAATTTTATATCCTGCTTTTTTGACGGTCTGCAGGTTCTGCAGGGTCTGTATCCTGCAGAAAGAGCTTCATCATAGGTCTGAAAGCCTTCAAGACTTGATACTCCGTGCAGCTTCGGACAGCTGTGAAGGTGGAATGTTCCGTAGCCCTTTCCCGCCCAGAAGGCAAAATGCGACTTCGTAAGAGTATAAATATCTTTTCTTTCCTGCTCAGAGAGATTATCATTCTGCAGTTTTTCCTTACGCACCTTAGCAAAAAGCTTCTGCTTATTAATTGCCTTTCTGTCTTCTTTTGACATTTGTGATATATTGAACTGTTTTATTTCCTTCGTCTTTTTAGTTTTGGGAATAAATCTTAACTTATCATCAGGTGTGGGATTGCATATTTTACACGGCTTTCTTCCCGTCTTTCTTGCACCGTAATAGGTTGCAGTCCCGTAAAAATCCGCGGAATGAAGAAAAGCCTTGCAGGAGTGCTTGTGAAACACATCGGATGACGGAAGATATATATAATTATACTCACTGCTCTGTATTATTTTAGTATTTCTTTCAGCAAGTGCTTTTTTGTACTCATCTGCTATACAACTGCACACCTTATATTTTTTCTTAAGTATATTATCCAGCTTATCATAGCCTTTTATGTTTTCAGTCTTTCCCTTTATGCAGAGACAGGACCTGCTGTGAAGCACTCCTGTTTCCTTATCGTAAATATATCTTTTATGTGCATCGGAGTTCTGTATATTCTCTTTCTTTTTTACAGGCTTGAGATATTCCTTCTGCGAACGGTTTACTTTTTTCAACAGAGACAAAAGAACAAGAGCATCATTTTCTGCACAATGCTCCCGGTGCATATCCGGCTCAAGACCTACGGCCTGTGCAATCCGATAAACGGAGTAGCCGTTTCTGAAGGCCTCCTCAGGCAGAAAGCTATAGACATAATCACCGGCGATTATCATATCGGGGAATGTAAATTTCTTAAGTATAATTCCGTTAAGCTTTTTAAACATATCAGAGCTGTTTTTATGCCACCATACTATAACATCATCAGCCATACACCACTGTGAAAATTCCGTAAGAACCTCAAAAGCACTCTCTGCACCGAGAAAATCAGACGCTTTTCCTCCGTTGTACGAAACATGGTGCCAAATATGAAAGCTGCTGTCACGGGGCCGTATCAAGGAATTGAACGAATCAATGACATTCCAGTCATTATCCACCCGCACTGCCGACAGCTGTGTAGGTGTGGTCATATATGCACGGTTTTCCGCCCATTCAATATCTGCGATAACAAACATTTCTTTTCCCTCACTAAATATTCTTTAATCAAATTATATATTGGCAGACATACAAATGCAACAAAAACATCTTCGGTGCGGTCCCGAAAAGCGGACTGTGCCGTTCTTCAAGCAGTGGGTACCCTGTTTGAAGAAATCTTATAAGTGAGTATTGGTTTTCAAAATAAAAATCCACGCATTTTCATCATAAGGCTTGTGCGGTGACACAAAGGGAGTTCATTTTAAATATAGAGTTTTACTTCAATATCTCGCCAGCCTCTTACACGCTTTGTTGGAGATATGGAATAGACATATTCCTGTGCATCCTCAATCGTCAGAGTGAATTCAGCGAAATTTGTGAAGTAGGTAGGATTCATTTCCTGCCATCGGCAATAGCTGCCTGTGGTTCTATTGCTGTCACATACGCAAAATTTCCCACCGATTACTCGATGGGAAATAACTGCTTTAAGCAATAAGCTTATTTATTTGCGATTGCGGCCTGTGCAGTATAGCATCAAGGGATGACTTTTTACCACACTTACCAACGGTTGTGATTATACCATTCTGATTTTCGTTTTTCAATAGGTTCGGGAAATATTGTTGTAATTC